>JABIFX010000006.1 GCA_018650445.1 Fidelibacterota bacterium | reverse complement strand
TGGCTAACATGGCGGCGAACCTGTTCCTGCACAAACAGATTCGGACTACTCACCCAAAAGCCCTTGAAACTCGTCGTTTTGCTGAAACGCTGATCACAAAGGCTAAAAAAGGTGATCTCCACTCTCGCAGGATGGTATTAAAAGTGATTCCTCATAAAGATGTTGTTAAAATTCTTTTTGATGAAATTGCTCCACAATATGCTGATCGTAATGGTGGTTATACTAGAATCATTAAGCTCGGACAACGTAAGAATGATGCAGCACATGTATCTATTCTAGCGCTAGTGGATTTTGACCCTTCTGGTGAAGTCGTCAAAACTACTACAAAAGCTAAAGCTAAAAAAGCTCCAGTTGCCGCTGAAGAAGTGACTCCTGAAGTTGAAGCTGCTGCTGAAGTAGCTCCAGAAGAAGTTGCTGAAGTAGCTCCAGAAGAAGTTGTTGAAGCTGTGACTGAAGAAGTTGTAGAAGAAACACCTGAAGTTGCTGAAGAAGAAGTTGAAGTTCCTGAATCTTCTGCTGAAGAAGCAGATGAATCGGAAGCTGAATCGAAAACATCCTGATCATTGACTCTTCATTGAGAATTTTATGATTTTGAGATATTTAAAGGCAGGGATTCTCCCTGCCTTTTTCGTTTTAATTACCCTGCCAGCCATGCTGTTTGCAAAACCTGTACAGGGAATCTGGGTAGTGCGCCATTCCATAACCTCACCACAAAAGGTTCGTAAGCTGGTTGAATTTGCCGCATCAAATGGGTATACAGACTTGTTTATTCAGGTTCGAGGGCGTGCTGATGCCTACTACAATAGCCAACTTGTGCCACGATCTACACTTTTACCTCGTGGAGATTATGATCCTCTGCGCGACATCATACCGCTGGCTCACTCCTACGGCATTAAAATTCATGCCTGGGTGAACATGTATCTCTCCTGGTCAGCCCGTAAAATGCCATCCAATCCTAACCATATTGTAAATCGATACCCCGAGTGGGTTGAAGTAAATGGTCGTGGCAAGGGTGATTTGGAATTTGTTTCACAGAATGGACGAAATGGGCGAGAGGGTGTTTATTTATCCCCGCTGAATGATGATGTGAATAATCACTTGCTCGCGGTTATCAATGAGTTGGTTCAAAACTATGAACTAGATGGTATACATCTGGACTATGTTCGCTTTCAAGATCGTGACTATGGCTACAATCGAGCCGGTCGCAAAAAATTTCTTATGCAATACAATGTGGATCCCATCACCCTTGGCAATGGGAATGGTTCTTACTGGTATCGTCTCAATCCTGAGGATAAAGAGAAGTACTGGCTGTACTGGAATAATTTTCGGCGCAATGAACTGACTTCATTTATTGGTAACATTAACAGCAGTATTAAGCAAATTCGTCCATCCATAAAATTTTCTGCAGCCGTGAAACCAAATCCTGAGGTAGCTCGAACTCGTTTTTTTCAGGATTGGCCAGCCTGGCTGAACAAGGGGAGCATGGATTTCGTGATTCCCATGAATTATGCCAAAGCTGACACAGATTTCAAACGCAGTATGACCATGATGAAAAATGAGAGATTAAATCCTGACCAAATCTTCATGGGAATAGCTACCTACAATCAAAATAGTTTTACTTCTGCAGCAAAAATTGCACATTCCAGGGCTGCGGGATTCCAGAATCTTATCATATTTTCCTATGATACATTTGAGAAGGATCCTCGTTATTTCGATCAGATTCATCGCAGCTTAAAAAAATAGGAGGCAGTATGGGGCGTACTATAACACCGCCAATGGGCAGTAAATTGCATTGTAAGGGTTGGCACCAGGAAGCTGCCTATCGCATGATACAGCACAACCTGAGCCCTGATGTTGCTGAAAATCCAGATGAATTGATAGTTTATGGCGGATACGGGAAAGCTGCCCGTAACTGGGAATCCTTTGATGCCATATTAAAGAGCCTGGAAGTCCTGGAGAATGATGAAACACTCATGATTCAATCCGGAAAACCCGTCGCTGTTTTTAAAACTCATTCACAAGCCCCCCGTGTTCTCATAAGCAATTCCATGTTAGTGCCAAAATGGGCTACCTGGGAACATTTCAACGAGCTCGACAAAAAGGGTTTGATGATGTATGGGCAAATGACAGCAGGAAGCTGGATATACATCGGATCGCAGGGTATCCTACAGGGAACCTACGAAACATTAGCCTCTTTGGCCAAACAACACTATCAGTCGGATCTCACTGGAAAAGTAGTAGTGACTGCTGGTCTTGGCGGTATGGGTGGAGCACAACCCCTGGCTGTAACCATGAACAATGGTATAGCTCTTGTCATTGAAATTGATCCTACACGAATTCAAAGACGTCTGGATACTCGCTATTTAGATAAATCTACCAAGGATCTAGCTGAAGCATTGACATGGATCAACATGGCTAGAAAGAATAATCAAGCAGTGAGTATCGGTCTGGAAGCAAATGCTGCTGATATATTGCCCGAGCTCATTTCACGAGGATTTATTCCTGATGTTGTGACAGATCAAACCTCAGCCCATGATGAATTACGAGGTTACTATCCCCATGGTATTAGCTTCTCAGAGGCCAACCTCCTTCGTGAATCTGATCCCGATAAATATATCGCCATGAGTTATAAGTCCATGGCCAGACATGTTGAAGCTATGCTTTCTTTCAAAAAGGCAGGCTCCATCGTTTTTGATTATGGCAATAATATCCGTGCCCAGGCTGAATTGGCCGGTGTGAAAAATGCCTTCGATTTCCCCGGTTTTGTTCCTGCTTATATAAGACCCCTGTTTTGTGAAGGCAAAGGCCCCTTCCGTTGGGTCGCTCTCTCAGGGGATCCACAGGATATTTATCGCACTGATGAACTTGTGAAAGAAATGTTTCCTGAAGATGAAGCACTGATTCGCTGGATCAATATGGCTCAGGAACAAATTGAATTCCAGGGCTTACCCAGTCGAATCTGTTGGTTGGGCTATGGTGAGCGAGCAAAACTTGGCCTGGCAATGAACGAACTGGTTCGTAAGGGTGAAATTTCAGCTCCACTGGTTATTGGGCGTGATCATCTTGACTCAGGCTCAGTTGCGTCTCCCAATAGAGAGACCGAATCCATGCTGGATGGTTCTGATGCAGTTGCGGATTGGCCCATACTCAATGCTCTGGTCAACGCAGTTGGTGGAGCCAGTTGGATTTCAGTCCATCATGGAGGTGGTGTTGGGATGGGGTATGCCATACATGCTGGTATGGTCATCCTTGTCGATGGGTCCAAAGAAATGGATGAACGCCTGCAACGCGTACTGACCACAGACCCGGGAATGGGTGTGGCTCGGCATGCAGATGCCGGCTATGAGCGAGCCATCGATGTAGCAAATGAGCGTGGTGTCAAATTACCCATGATAAACGGCTAAATAAAACACTCCTGGTATGAGAAATACATCTATTAAAGGGATCACAAATATTGGTCAATGGGTGACCTGGAATCCTGAGAAGCAAGTGATGGAAGTAGGAAACGGTGGAACATGGCTCATGGAGAATGGTCTTTTTTCAGAGTACAATCCGAAATCTTTCACTGATCAAGAATTTCTGAATGCACATGGCCGACTCCTGACTCCAGGGCTCATCGATTCACACACTCATCCTGCCTTTGCAACGACACGCGAGCTGGAATTCGAAATGCGATCTCAGGGTAAAACCTATCAGGAAATTGCTGAAGCCGGGGGAGGCATTCGAAACTCTGTTAGAAAATTGCGTGAAATATCTGAATCCGAACTGGCTGATCTGGTCGAAACCCGACTGAACCTCATGCTCAAACACGGTACTACTACTGCAGAATGCAAGAGTGGGTATGGTCTATCAACAGAAGCAGAGTTAAAATCTCTTCGCGCCATCAAAACTGCATCAAAAAGAACACCCCTACAAACATTCTCCACGTTGCTCGGAGCTCATGAAGTTCCAGATGAGTATCGCGATGATCGTGAAACTTATATTGATCTGGTAATCAATGAGATGATTCCAACAGTTTCTCAGCAGAAATTGGCTGAGTATTGTGACGTCTTCTGCGAAGAGGGTGTCTATACTACAGAGGAGACAGAGAAGATTCTTCTAGCGGCCAGAGAACATGGAATGCAGTTAAAATTTCATGCCGATGAGTTTGTCTCAAGTGGAGGAGCTGAACTTGCAGCAAACATGGGAGCGTTGTCAGCTGATCATCTCATGGCCATTTCAAACACTGGAATTTCAGCTTTAGCCAAATCTGATACAGTTGCCACCCTACTTCCTGGGACCACATTCTTTTTGGGGAGCAATACTTGGGCACCGGCGAGAAAATTGATTGATGCTGGTGTTACTGTGGCCTTGGCAACTGATTTCAACCCGGGCAGTAATATGAGTCTCTCCATGCCTTTTATTCTGACCCTAGCAGTGATTTACTTGCATATGACACCCCTGGAAGCACTTCAATCAGCCACTTCAGGAGCAGCCAAATCCATGGGGATAGAGAAAAATACGGGCTCAATTTCACCTGGATTCAAGGCGGATGCTGTTTTGTGGGAGGTTGATAATTATCGCCAATTGCCCTACTTCTACGGCAGCAATCAGACTCATCAAATTGTTGTCGGTGCTAAGACCATTCTTTAAAGCTCTGAAATTACAAAGTTGCTATCCCATATCGCTTGATTCAGACCAAGCAAAACGTATATTGCCCAATCGTAAATTTTGATTGGTGGAGGAAAATCGTGAAATTCAAAAAACTGACTATAATTATTTTAAATCTATTACTCCTTTCTTCATTTGGCGTGGCCCAATCAAGTTCGGCTATGTATAAAGAAGCGTTAAAAATATTTAAGAGTTATCGCTACCAGGTAGACTATGCTGATTTTCAGCTGAAAACCTATCAAGAAGATGGACAAACCGTTCTTCAGTTGCTGGTTATCGTAAAATCAGGTAGAAATCGATTTGATGAAGCACTCCTGGTTGCCTTTGCTGCCAGTGGGTCTGCAATTGATAAAACCAATTCTGCAATTGACAGAGTTAGTGTGGTGGTGAAGGTCCAGTATAAAGAGGAAGTTTCCATTGCTGCTACCGCCGATGCAGGTGATGTGGTGAAGCTGTACAAGGAAGAGATGGATGTTTCAACCTTTATGGGACGTCTCACCTGGCATTAGTCGACTTACTACATGTTTAATGTTTTTAAAAGCGAGGATTTAATGCCTCGCTTTTGTTTAGGAATAGAATTGAGGTAATATGAGGTTTTCAGTAGACATTGGCAAACGAGTAACCGCATTCATTTTGAGCTTATTTTTGATGAGTTGTGCATCTCTTCTGGGACCGGACATTAAACCCGGAATTGCTCTATTTGAAGAGGGTAAGTACGGGGCTTCACTGCGCCACTATGAAACCATTATTGAAGCGGGAAAGGCCAATGCAAAAGTGTATCGGCTTGCTTATGAAAGTGCCTTCAAAGCTGGAAAACGTGTTACTGCGGGGCAGTACTACAAGGAAGCAATTAAAGCCGGCTTCGATGCAGATTCACTCGTATCTCTAGCAACAAATCTCTGGTATGACAGGGCCTTATCAACCATGGGTGGTAATAATTGGGTTGAAGCGCGAAAAGCTGCCTCTCAGATCACTGATCTGGCCGATGGCTCAAACCAGGACAAGTTCTGTACCCTTGTTCTTGCAGGGAAGAAAAAATTTGACCGAGGTGCTCACAAAGGTTTGTGGGATGCCATTAGTGACTATAGCAAAGCCGCCAATTATGATAAAAGTTCAGGTCTGCCATATTTCTTGATGGGCCAGGCTAGATATAAAAATAATCGTACAGATTATGATGCTGCTCTCGAAGATTATTACGAAGCAATTCGAATTGAATCAGGTGGAGCCTTTATCAAACAGGCCAGAGCAGATATAAAAAAGATTGAAACAGTTAAGAAAAAGATGAACGCCTTCTGGGGGAAATAAGAAGCCTGAGATCCAACATTAACGAGTCAAAATCACATTTGACCAATTGTTCATTTCAATAGTACTCTATTTGGTTCTTTCGCCAATTTCGTTGTAATAAAGAAAACCACACCGATGCACAGTTTCCCCCTATACCCTTTACCCCTCAGTTTTCTTCTTAAATATCCTCGCTTTTTCAAAACGGTTCTCCGTACCTTCCAACATGCGCTTGATATTACTGCGATGTGTAAAGACCACAAAAAGAGGTATCAATAGAGAAAATACTCTCAATGTCAAAGATACCTGGACATCCGGGTTAATGCCTTCAATGATGTAAAGGGTAACAGGAAGAGCACTGGCAGCAAGCATGCTACCGAGTGAAACGATTCCTGTGGAAATGAGGGTAATGATGAAGACCAGTAGGCATATGGGTAAGGCAATGGGGAAGAGTGCGATGAGCATTCCTGCCAGGGTACCAACTCCCTTACCACCCTTGAATCCTGCGAATACTGTATAGGTATGTCCCAGGACTGCAGCAAAACCTGCAATGATCATCAAGGCGTCTGGATTTGAGGCAAAAAGAATTGAATCAGAATTAAGATGACCACCCACGTAAGATGGTAACCACCCCTTAAAAACATCAATGATTGTTACGAATAAGGCTGGTTTCCAGCCAAAAGTACGAAACACATTGGTAGCACCAGCGTTCCCGGAACCATGCTCACGAATATCGGCTTTATACTTTAGTTTGGAGACAATAATACTTGTAGGTGTTGATCCGACTACGTATGCAATCACTATGAGTATAAGCAGTTCAACCATTTTCTAATCCTTTATTTATTTGGCCAAAATATAATCAACCCGGCAGGGTGAGTCTATAAAATCACTCCTTCACCTTAATTATATTGAAGTGCAATGCCGATAGCTCCCACACCGGCGTGGACACCTAACGCAGGGCAGAAATCAGATACAAACACTTGTGCATCGGGATAGGCAGACTCGAAAACAACTTTCATGGTTTCGGCTGTATCCGGATTCACACCATGTACAATTCCAATACGCTTGATTGATTTGTTGTGGGCCTTTTTTAAGACAAACTTTTTAAACTTTTCAAATATGTTTTTACGTCCAAAGGTGACTCCACATGGTTTCAGTAATCCATTTCGCGTAATGCTGAGGACTAAATTCAAACCAAGAAAGTCAATTAGGCGCTTTTTGCCAACACTTAGCCGGCCTCCTTTTTGAACAGCATCCAGGGTTTTTAAGGCAATAAATATTTCCGTTTTCTCAATGGTTTCCTCGGCAAGTTGCGTTAATTCAGGAAAGCTCATATCCTGATCAATTGCCTCCGCAAGCTCCAACGCAATAACTCCGGTCCCCGCTGAAACAGAAAGTGAATCAAGAATGGTTTGGTGCTGTTTGAATTTCACTTTCTCCAATGCTGCACTGGCATTTTGATAGGTGCCACTCAACACCTGGGGGAGGTGCAATGAAATCACCGATTCATAGTGAGAGGAAAGGAATTGATACATCCTTCTAAAATCAGCTGGCGGTGGTTGCGAGGTCTGGGGGTGGTGCGCAGAATGAGCTAACTTTGTATAAAACTCTTCGTTGGAGATAGTCACTCGATCAATGTATTGTTCTTTTCCAAAATTCAATCTGACCGGCACAACATGAATATGGTGTTTTTCGAGGAGGTCCACTGGTAGATCACAAGTTGAGTCTACCACGAGAGCTATTTTTTGCTGAGAGCGCACACTTTTATTTTGTTCGCGCATGTCATCAACTTTTTGCTGTTGAACCTCTCCATATGTTGCCAGAGTCTCAAATAGGGTGGCTGGGTCATCAGTATGAATATGCACTTTTGCTCGATGCTTGGATCCTGCAATGACAATGCTATCACCAAGTGGTTTTATTGTCTGACTAAGCTTATCGCGGGGTATGTCTTCTCCAATGACCATACACTCCGTGCAGAAGGGAAAGGAAAGACTGTCCACATCGATCTCATTTATATCAAGTGCCACGGCTGAAAAACTCGTATCAATGTTTGGTAGTTTACGAATGTTCCCGGTGTTCATGAAATTCATGACACCTTCAAGAATACTCAGAAATCCCCGCCCGGCTGCATCCACCACTCCAGCATCCTTAAGTACTTTGAGTTGCTCAGGTGTGTACTCCAGAGCTTTCTGAGCTGCCTGGAGGGAAATCTTCCAAACCTTTTGAAAATCAGGACTCGTTTTTGAAGCCGCAATAAACCTATCACTCCAGGCTCTTAACACTGACAGTATGGTTCCTTCTACGGGGTTCATAAGGGCAGTATATGATTCATCTACTGCAATTTTTGTTGCCTCAGCAAATTGGCTGGTATTTACTTCAGCGAAGGGTTTTAAGCCAATGCTGAGACCCTGAAAAAACTGAGCCATGATTACGCCAGAATTTCCACGGGCATTGTCTAAAGCGGCATCAGCAACAATATTACTTAATTCATTTAAATCCAACCTGCTATGGGGTTGGATGTGTTCAATGATTCCCATGAGGGTGAAAGCCATATTCGTCCCTGTATCTCCATCTGGAACAGGAAATACATTTATTTTGTTCAGATAATCCTGCTCATCCAGTAGACTTTGGATTCCTGCATACAAAACCCGGTACAATCGAATTCCGTCTAGATAGGCAATTTTCATTTACGACCCTCTATTGTGTGTGTCGAATTACACCTATTTATAAAATGAAGTGGTCACTTCAGTGAGATAATATAAGCCATCAACTTAAAATTTGGATTAAAATTCAAAAATTTTAAAGAAAGCCCGTGAAGCACTCAAATAGTGTTTGGGATTCGCTTAAGTGCCTATCATATTTGCACGTTCATTGACTTGATGTACAAGCTTTTATTCAGGAGCTGTGTTTGACTTTACACAGGGATAAAAACTTAATCGCTGCTTCACTATTAATTGGGAAGTAGCTCTATAAATTGAGATAGAAAATCACAGGAGGTTTCATGTCTCTTACTATTACTGATGAATGTATTAACTGCGGTGCTTGCGAACCAGAATGTCCAAACGACGCCATCACAGAAGGCGATGAGTTCTACGAGATAGATCCTGAACTCTGTACGGAATGTAAAGGTCATTTTGACGAATCACAATGTGTGGAAGTATGTCCCGTTGATTGTATCCCTATGGGTGTTGAGGAGTCAGATGAAGTCCTCATGGCTCGCTATGCAAAACTAACTGGCTGATTATCTTCGCCCTAATTTAGCTACACGTTATTGAATGAAAAGGTCTCCCATTTGGGGGACCTTTTTATATTGATACTAGAATTTGAAATCAGGGAAAACATCGCTACTTCCCTCATACAATTGAACCATTATCAGCGAGTCAATTTTCCTGCTCAGATGTATCATTTTTCCTGCATCTGCTAAAATGAAAACTATATTAGCGGGCTATGAAAGTTACAGGAATATAAATACTATGAATGAAGATAAACTTAAATCCCTTTTACAGCAGGTTAAGTACCCTGGTTTTAATAAGGATGTTGTTGCTTTTGGGCTTATCCAAAATGTAAAAGAGAGTGATAAAAGTGTGGAGCTTGGTGTCAAATTTTCTTCTGAAAAAGAAGAGGTGCGCCAGGAAATCCTTTCAAATATTGAGAAGGTTTTACGCGAGGGTGGCTATGATAAAGTCAGTATCGAAGTTGTGCAGGCAACTGCTCAACCAGCTCCCGGCACAGAGATACCTTCAGCTCCTCCATCAATCCCAGGTGTAAAAAATACCATCGCTGTCGCCAGCGGTAAGGGAGGCGTTGGAAAATCTACTGTGGCTGCGAATCTCGGCGCTGCTCTACGGAAACAAGGACACAGCGTTGGCATACTTGATCTAGATGTTTTTGGACCAAGTCTACCCATCACAATGGGTATCCATGAAGTCCCAAAAGTGTTGGAGGGGAACAAGCTTCAACCCGTGAGACAGTATGATATGTCCCTCATGTCACTGGGCTTTTTACTGACGGACAGTTCTCCCGTTATCTGGCGTGGAGCCATGGTCAGCAAAATGGTCTCTCAATTCCTTTTTGATGTGGACTGGGGCGATCTGGACTATCTCATTCTGGATTTACCTCCTGGTACAGGAGATGTACAGCTCACACTGGTGCAGCAGGTTGCTTTGACTGGTGCCGTGATAGTTACAACTCCCCAGGATCTTGCATTGAAGGATGTGGAGCGTGGGGCAAATATGTTTGAGAAGGTTAATACGCCCGTTCTCGGGATAATCGAAAACATGTCTTATCATGTCTGCACAAATTGTGGCCATGTGTCACAAATATTTTCAACTGGGGGTGGGGATAAAGAGAGTACTCGCTTAAATGTTCCACTTCTGGCTAAAATCCCTCTGAATGAGGAGATTATGAAAGCTGGTGAAAATGGTGAACCATTGGTGATCCATCTTCCAGAATCAGAAGCAGCTCAGATGTTCAGAGATGTTGCTGATAAATTACATGAATTGGTAAACTGAGTCATTCCATCTTGGTCGACGAAAATACCATAATAGAAGCATTACGTAAGGTTTACGATCCAGAGATTCCAGTTAATCTGGTTGATCTTGGTTTGATCTATAGCACCAGCATCGAGAATGGAAGTGTAAATATAAAGATGACCCTTACCGCCACAGCCTGTCCTATGCATACTGTCATTTCTCAAAATGTGAAGGTGGCAGTAGAAGCTCTGGAGGGTGTAAGTGAGGCAGTTGTTGATATTGTCTGGGAACCCCGTTGGAATCCGGAAATGATCAGCCCGGTAGGTCGAATTGCATTGGGTATGGAATAATCGAAGATATGTCAGCAGAATTTGATCAAATAAAATCTGAAGTGCTCGCCCACGGGAATCTCCCCAAACATGTTGCAATCATCATGGATGGGAATGGACGCTGGGCAAAATCTAAATCTAAACCAAGAATCTTTGGCCACAAAGCAGGAGTAAAATCTGTTCGTAGAATCACAGAGCTCGCCGGAGAGCTGGGTTTAGATACCTTGACACTATATACATTTTCCAATGAAAACTGGAAAAGACCCAAACTCGAAGTTTCAGCTCTTATGAACCTGTTGCTGGATACCATCACCAAAGAAGTTGATGATCTTCATCGTAATAATGTTCGTCTAACTGTTATCGGTGATCTTGATTCAATGCCAAAGGGTCCCAGGTCAGGGATGTTGGCTGGAATTGAAAGAACCGCTAAGAATACAGGGCTAAATTTGAACCTGGCACTGAATTATGGAAGTCGTCAGGAAATTCTCGCCGCCGTTCAATCCATAGGAACAGATGTGGCGAATGGAGCACTTAAAGTTTCAGAAATTAATGATAATACCATTTCCAACCATCTCTATACATCCAATATCCAAGATCCGGATCTTTTAATCCGAACGAGTGGAGAATTCAGGCTGAGTAATTTTTTATTGTGGCAACTGGCCTACACTGAAATTTTTGTCACACCTGTCTATTGGCCAGCTTTTGAGGGGAAGGATTTTTTGGACGCTATACGCGATTATCAAAAAAGGGAGCGTAGATATGGACAAGTTAGTGAACAAATACAGCACTAACACGTTCGTCTAAGTATGAAAAAATTTATTTT
>JABIFX010000262.1 GCA_018650445.1 Fidelibacterota bacterium | reverse complement strand
TTCTTTTGACGGTTGGAGCGTAAACGCTTCTTGCGTTTATGTGTTGCGATCTTACGCCGTTTCCGTTTTTTTCCACAAGGCATGTAGCTTCTCCTCTTTCAATGCGGCGCGAATATAAGAGCCCAACCATAGTCCACAAAGCAATTTATCGTAGTAATATTTCGCTATTCTCTAGCCATAAGTGATTCATTTACACGATCGCGTAGTAGGCGAGAGGGCTTAAACACTGGGACGTAGCGTGCTGGTAAATTGACAGCTTCACCCGTTCCCGGGTTCCTGGCCTGTTTGGGAGCTCGTTTTTTCACTCCAAAACTTCCAAACTTTCTAAACTCTACACGACGACCATCGACCATTGATTCAGCCAGAGTTGTGAGAAACGCATCAATCACAGCCTCCGTCTCAACTTTTGTCAAACCGGTTCCGCCTGAGATGATATCCACCATATCTGCTTTGGTCATGCTAGTCTCCTTTGTTAATAGGGGATACGATATTGCAATTTTATGCTTGAAGATGATTCCCATCCTGGCAAGGCCGAGGAAACATCATCTTTTAATATGGTCCACCAGGATCGTCGTGGTTCCAGAGGATACTGCAATTTACTGTTCAGAGGTATTCCTGCCTTTTTGCAAAGAGCTATCCTGGCATCTTCAAAAGTTCCGAGAGCATCCACCAAATTGACTTTGAAAGCTTGTCTACCCGTAAATACTCGTCCATTTCCCAGACTTTGCATATTTATCTCGTCAATTCCGCGCTCATGAGAAACGACTTCGGTAAATTGTTCATAAACATCATTGATAATTCCCTGGAAATAGACCTGCTCCTGCTCATTCATCTCCCGAAAGGGTGAACCAGCATCTTTAAATTCCTGGGACTTTACAGTTCGCATACCCACACCAACCTTCTCCATCAAATCAGAGTAAATAGGAAACTGCATGATGACGCCAATACTCCCGGTGAGAGTACCATCGTTGGCAAAAATGCTGTCAGCGCCGAGGGCCGCATAATAACCACCTGATGCGGCTACGCTGGCCATACTTACAAAAATGGGTTTATCACTATTATCCCGGACAGTTCTAATCGCATGATACAACTCCTGCGAGGGAGCAACCTGACCACCTGGAGAATTAATGGGGATGAGAATTCCACCAATTCTATCGTTTTCGGCAAACTTCTGCAGAGAGGATACCCATTTACGGGAAGTATTTATTTCTCCCTCCAGGGGCAATACAGCAATACGCTTTGAATTATCAAACCACGTGCCCCCACCCTCCTTTGTTGAAATCATAAAGAGCAAAACAGCGAGCACAGCAATGACGATTACTCCATAGATGCGATTCTTTTTCTTGTACTTGTTATCCATTATTCTTCTTTGTGTAAATCGTCAATTTTTGTCCTGGATAAATATGCTGCCCATATCTCAAGCCATTCCAATGTCGAATGCGTTTGGCGCTGGTATTGAAATTTTCTGCAATTTGACCAAGCGTATCACCTTTTTGAACCGTATATGTCTTTTTCGCATAATCAGATGCTGGTGGTGAAGACTTTCTAGTCGTCTTTTTGCTCGCTGTGGACGCATAGCTTTTTGGAGCAGGTATTACCAATTTTTGGCCTACGGAAAGCCGGTTGCGATTTTTTATGCGATTTGCCTGCACAAGTTTCGTTAAGGATACATTGTACTTTCGCGCAATAACAGATAAGGTTTCACCGCGACGCACATAATGAACCTGGTAGTCAATTTTATCCGAAGTGGGAATGGATGCCATGGCAGTGGGATTTACTGAGCCTTTGCCTAAAGGCACCTTCAGCTGATACGGCTTTTTGGCAGGTGGAGTCACGCCCTGCCGTAATTCAGGATTATATGTTTTTAGATCCTGATAATTAACACGCAAAGCATGGGCGATCTTATCAAGATCCAGACTGCGATCAATATCAATCACTTCATATTCCCAATCGGTGAGCTCATCCACGTGGAATCCATAACTCTCCGGGTCACTGCCAATAATGGCAGCAGCCAATACGGTGGCAACATAGTTACGCGTCTGACGTGGTAGGGTAATCATGCGCCAGTAATCACGATGCCCCTCCCTCCTGATGGTTCTCCGCACTCGAGATTCACCAGTATTATATGAGGCCATGGCCAGATACCAGTCATCAAATTCGTCATGGAGGTCTTTTAAATATTTTGCTGCAGCATGTGTAGATTTAACCACATCCCTGCGTTCATCAACCCACCAGTCACGCTTCAGGCCATAGCGCCGACCTGTAGCAGAAATAAATTGCCAGGGTCCAACAGCATGAGCATAGGAATATGCCTTGGTGTTCAAGCCTGATTCAATCATCGCTAGATATATTAATTCCTCTGGAAGGCCATAGGATTTCAGGATGGGCCTGATGGTGGTGGCATAAAAAGAATAGCGGTCCAACCAGACCTGGAATTCCTTGTGCTTCCTATGCTGTAAGAAATTAATCATGGTTTTAACGCGACTGTTCAAGATAATTGGTAAATGACCGTCTCTGTCATCCACAACCATAAAGCTCACATCCGCATCGAGGGAATCCAATAGATCACTCATGCGCGATAGCTGGTCTTTCAAGGAGGGTTGACCGAGAAGATCCTGCAGATCTTTGCTGATATAACCTTCAAAATCTGAAGAAGCCAATTCACTAAGACCAGAGACTGTTTCTCTAATCTCCTCAGGAATGGGGTCATCAATCTCTTCGATGGCTGCCAGGGTCGCCACGAGGCGTTCAACTTCAAATTGAACACCCAAAGTATCCCGGGCAACAATCATCAACCTCCCATCCGCGTAGTAGCGTTTGGCTTCCTGAATAAAATACTCTAACAGAAAATCATCATCGTCAAGGTCGATGGGTGGTTTAATCATTTGCCCCATACTCAGCATACTGGGAACAGGCATTAGCTCAGCAGAAAAGCTCTGAGTACCCACAAGCAAACTGAGGGTCAGAGCGAACTTTATTATTCGTGAAATATTAATTGAATTCATAATGGGAGAGAAGATAGAATTAAGATTATTTGATAACAAGCTCAGAATCAAGCTCTTATAACTTTTATATCATCCTGTGATTTAATTGAGATGTGTTAAAGTATGATGGTATTGGGTCAAAGGGCAGTTGAAGCAGGACAGGGTCCCACAATAATTCTTTCTCCATGCCAGCAATCCCTGTTGTTCAGCTACTACCCTTATTTTTGGCAGACCCAGTCGAGAGAGCATCTTCTTTTCCAGCCCATAATGTCTGAAAATTTTCATTCTCCGCCAATGTTCAAAACCCAGCTTATGTCCCATAAAAGGAGCCAGAATATTGACAAGCCATTCCTGACATTGGATTAATGATAAGCCGAGACATCGCATCTCGAAAAACACATCTGTCATAGAATCCCGGGGTAGCGTGTGCCAAACATCTGGATGAAATAATTGAGAGGCTTGCATTATTCTTTTCAGCAGCAATATTTTCGAAGAGCCATTGGGATAGGACAGATTGCTGCCTTGCCAGGTACGGCAATCTGGCCAACGTTTGAGTCCAAGAACATGGGCTGCTTGTTGCAAGTGTCTGAAGCGAGAGCCTCCAGCCATAACTATTTCTATCATTCCCAGAAAAAGTGGGCTGTACTCTACCCCTTCATTAGCTAGTGATTTCAAATGCTTCTGTTTACTTTTGAATCTTGAATAGGCATGTGCTAATAATTCATCCTCGGTAATTCTCCGATTTGATACACATCTGCCAGCTCCCAGAGATCGCCGATCAACCATGAGCGTTGGAATATCAGGACCTGTGTCACCATCCAGAATCACATGCAGCATAACATCATGATACCGCTTATCATGTTGGTGTCCATGAGCATACCAATCTCCAGCCCTGATATGCATCTCCACGTCACCACTCATCTCAAAATCGTCGAGAAGAATTCGTGATTGGAATATATCGGGACCAGGACCATCATTGCGATGCCCCGCATCGAGAACAATCAGGCTCTCACCATCAACTGTTCTCAGATTTTCCATCCGCTCCACCTGTCGCAGCCACCACGCAACCAGATCTTTTTCCTGAGATGACCAATTAAACTGACTCCTTTCAGCGATAGCATATTGCTGAAGCAATACTTCACGATAATACATCCATAATTTCCTTGTTTGGCGGAATTTAAGTTATGCAGTCGCCTCGAAGAAGGACAATTTGAGTTAAATAAAGTGGACTAATTTTGCGGTGGCTTGTAGTGTTTTACAAATAAATCTGTCGCATCGTTAAGATACTGGTCTCTAGATGATGAGCTATAAGCGGCAGGGTCCATTGGAGGCAATATGGTCAGTGTGATAGTTGTGGCGGATATGCGGCGTTGTTTTTTACCCATGGCTTTATGCGCTCCATTAATGACTACTGGGACGATGGGGATTCCCGTATCGAGGGAAAGTATAAAGGCGCCCTTCTTAAAGCGCTGAAGCTGGCCATCTATGCTGCGCGTACCTTCTGCAAAAATCACCAGAGAATGACTTTTGTCTTCTGACATCTGAACGGCTACTTGGTCCATCACCGCCAAAGCAGCAAGATGATTTTTTCTATCTACAAAAAAGTGACCCGCTGCCCACATGGCCCAGCCAAAAAAGGGCACATATTTCAGTTGTTTCTTCGCCAGCATACCATGCTTGTTTTTTACTCCCCAATAAATGGAGGGAATATCAAAAGCTGATGTATGATTGCTGATAAAGATGTATTGGGCATTCTCGTCGATATTTTCGATGCCTTCAACTGCAACCTTCACACTGGAAATTTTCAGAACGCCCAGGGCCCATCTCTGACCCATACGGTGGGCAAGTCGACCACTGCGATCAATAACCTTCGCCAGAATCACCAGGGGAATGCATAATGTTGTCCACAGAGATTCAGTCCCTATGATCAGATAATAGTGAAGCATGCTGTTACCTCAGGTGCAATCCAGCTGAACCCATGTAGGGTGCCAGAATCTCAGGAAGAAGTACACTTCCATCTTTTTGCTGATAGGTTTCTAATAGGGCAACTAACAGGCGCGGAGTTGCCACACCCGACCCATTTAAAGTATGGAGAAGCTGCACTTTACCCCCACTCTGGGGTTTGTATCGGATGGCTCCTCTACGGGCTTGAAAGTCTTCAAAATTAGAACAACTAGATACTTCCAACCAGCGAGCTTCTCCAGGTGCCCATAGTTCCAGATCGTAACATTTAGCTGCTGCAAACGAAAGATCTCCCGTAACCAGCTCAATGACTCGATATTCCAGGCCAAGTGCTTCCAGGATATCTTCTGCATCGCGTCTCAGCTTCTCCAATTCTTCATAAGAGTTATCGGGATGAGTAAACTTAACCAGTTCGACCTTGTTAAATTGGTGGAGACGCAAAAAGCCACGTGTGTCCTTCCCGTAGGACCCTGCTTCACGACGAAAACAGGACGAATAAGCGCAATAGCGAATGGGCAGATTTTCTTCAGGAATGATTTCGCCCTGGTGAATATTGGTCACAGGGACCTCAGCCGTGGGAATCAAATAAAGTTCATCCTGGGGAATCTTGTACATATCATCTTCAAATTTGGGCAACTGACCAGTCGTGCTCATACTCTTCGCATTGCTGACCACCGGTGGCAGTACCTCTGTATAGGCGTGTTCATCAATATGGAAATCCAACATGAAATTGATGAGGGCACGTTCCAATTTAGCGCCATTGCCTGTGTAAAGTGGAAAGCCAGGACCTGCAATTTTAGTTCCTCGGGGGAAATCAAAGAGCCCCAGTGAATCTCCCAACTCAAGATGTGTGAGCAACTTGAAATCAGGCTGAAATCTATTACCCCATTCCTTGATGACTGGATTCTCAGAGGCGTCAGTTCCAACCGGGGTTGACGTATGGGGTAAATTTGGGATTTGCAGTAGAAGCTCATTTAATTGTGCTTCAACTTCTCGCTGTTGATCATCTAAGGTTTTGATGCGTTGACCAATATCCCTGGTCTTATTTATCAAATCCGAAGCATCTTCTTTATTCCTTTTCCGGGTAGCAACATCTTTTGAAACAATGTTACGATCATGTTTTAGGACTTCTACTTCGGCAATTACATCACGACGTTCCTGATCCAATTTCAAGATCGCTTCAAAGTCTATCTGGACATTCTTATTCTGGATGCCTTGACGTACTGTATCGATGTCTTCTCTAATTTTTTGAATGTCTAGCATTCTTGAACCCCATTTTTATCAATATTTAAATTTGATCTGCGATAACACATATAATTTACTACCTACTACCGGATCCCGTAAACATCACATAAACTGTATACATGATGATTTTAAAATCCAATCTCAAAGAGATATTCTCCAGATAAAAAAGATCATACTTCAATTTCAAGCGAGAAGCCTCGAGTGTCGTATCATACCCTTGTTTAACTTGAGCCCAGCCCGTGATACCTGGTTTTACCTGATGTCTTCTTGGGTATAGAGGGTATAATACCGAAATTTTATCAACAAAGAATTGTCGCTCTGGTCTGGGACCAACTAGACTCATTTCATTGCGTAAAATATTGATCGCCTGAGGGATCTCATCTAACCTAAGATGTCTGAGAACTCGACCCACTTTTGTAATTCTAGGATCAGCTTCAGTCGCCCAGACGGGGCCAGTACTAGCCTCAGCATCCAGAATCATCGTTCTAAATTTGATGACATTGAATGGGACACCCTTTTTCCCTACACGCTCCTGGGCAAAAAGAACGGGACCTTTTGAATCCAGTTTGATGGCAATGGCAATAATGAGAAGAATCGGTGAAATGATTGTCATCGCGAAGAGGGCTACAAAAATATCAATCAAACGTTTTGCAGCTCGTTCCCACAACGGCATATAATCCGGCATGATGTCAATTAGTGGGATGCCATGGAGTTGTTGGGTTCTGGCTAGACCAGAAATTGCATCAAACATGTCCGGATTCGTTTTGATGCCCACATTGTGATCCTGCAATAAACGAATAATGTCTATGGTTCTATCATGATGATCACGTTCAAGTGCTAAAACAACTTCTTCAATGTTCAGTTCATTTATGATTCTGGAAATGTCCCTCAACTCACCCAGTACAGGGATGCTTAACTGGGAAGCTTCAATGTCCTCCTCCCCATCCATTCGAATAAACCCTACTGGTTGATAACCGGAGCGGGGATTGGGGAAGAAAGTATCCTGAACGATGAGGCCTCTTCGGTTGAGCCCCACAATAAGTGTCTTTGCTAACCCTTTCCCCTTTTCCAGCAGGTTGAGGTGGATTGAGCGAATAAGAATCCTACCAAAGCTTACAGAAACAAGCAAGGCAAGCGCATAAAATATGAGGATACTTTTACCAAAAGTTACAGGGTTGTCCAGATCAACTGTGAGTAGATAGATCAGAAATGTGCCAATAAATATATACTTCGTGATATTGATAAGCTCATCTGAACGAGAAATAGTTCGCTTGATCATATAAAGACCATTTAGAGTGAGGAGAGTAATCCAGAAAATGGAAAGCAGCGCTGAGGGGAATTGCATATCAGTCCACACGAGTTGAATCGTATTATTATACATCCCAGATTCGAATCTGAGCAGGAAGATGACAACAAAACTCAAATTGATACTGATAAGATCAGACCCAATGAGTAATATTCTTTCTAACCAGCGTGGCATTCTTTCTTATCTACTTCCTTATCAAGATTCGGAGAATGATTTCTTCCGCTAAAAAACGGAATGAATATAATCGTTCACCATGAGAATCAAAGGTCACCATATCCTTGAATAGATCATGCATCTGCCCAAAACTATCTTATTTTTCACGATGAAAAAACTGACTCTTTTCTTACTCCTGACATCTCTCGTTGTTGCACAAAATATTCAAATAGCTTTCAGTGACCCTGTATATGATTTTCTGGCAAGGCAAGAAAGCCGTGGACATATCAATTCAGAGAACTGGAGTACTCGACCTTACACCTATTCTCAGATCAATTCAATGTTAATGGAAGTTGAGAGCCACTCTTCTGAGCTATCCATTCGGGATTTAGAAATTATGCAATGGCATCAGCATGCTTTTAATCGCAATATTCCTGAAGAAACCATCACCTTCCCCTGGCAGCGATCAAATTGGTCCCGCATCTTTCACACGGAAGCTACTGAAGTTCTCCCTTTCTTCATGAGTTATAATCAGGGGAACGCATCAGCCTGGGTCAGTTGGTCAGAAATATTTCGGATCCAAAATAATGGTGAGGCTTCACGCGGTTACCATACCGACCACCTGGAAATTTCAGGATCGAAGGGGCCTATTGCATTTTCTACGCAATACACTTTTTTCAGAGTTACTCGAAACGAGAACATTTCTGAGTTACCTGAGACCTATAAAGAGGGGTATCTCCTGGACCGGGACTATATGAAATGGATTAACTGGGGTTATCCTACCTCATCTCTGACATACACACATCCCGACTTCACGATAGGGATCCACCGCCAACCGGTATACTGGGGTTATTCAGCAGGTAACTCACCGATTCTTTCAAATAATGTAAATCCTCTTCCATACGTTGAATGGTCCACAGAATTACCCCATTTACGTTTTAAATTTATGCACGCACGATTAAGCCCTAATGAAGATGTTAGAAAGGACACCAGCAATGTTCGTAGGAATCTTTCTGCTCATCGTGTTGAATTCGATCTTACGCCAAGTTTTGAATTCGCATTTTCTGAGTTTGTTGTGTATGCACATCGGGATTTTGAATTAGGATATCTTAACCCAGTCAATTTCCTATTTGCGGAGGAACAGGTACAGGGTGATTTGGACAATAAATTAATGGCATTAGATTTTAAATGGAAACTCATGCCCGGTCTCACAGGCTATGGAACCTGGTTTTTTGATGAATTGGATTTCTGGAAACTTTTTAGCGGATGGTGGGGCAACAAATTTGTGTTTCAATTAGGTGCGACATATTATCCCAAAAATAGTTTGCCCTCTCTGGCGGTAGAATACACAGCAGCCAGACCATGGACATATACCCACAAGTATCCAATTAACAGTTTTACGTCTGGTAGCCGTGCCCTCGGTCTGCCCATGGGTCCCAACACCTCCAACCTTACCATCAGCTCCAATTGGTCGTATAATTCAAAGCTAGACATGTCGGCCATATATCAGTGGGAGGCGAACTTCGACGGTTTGGGCTCTGATATTGTGGAATCCTATAACTATTCAGAGTTAGAGGAAAACCCATCTACTGGTTTTTGGAATGGTGAGATAAATAATTCCACACAATTCCTGTTTTTGGCTCAGTATCGCCTCACCCAATCCCTCCGTATTGGTATTGATCTTGCCAAAAGGAATAGTCTCACAACTACTTTTTCAGCAGAGTTAAGATACTAACTAAGAACTGTAGATTGAGAGCTTGGCGGCGTACAGGCAATTTTGAAACTGAGTACTATTTGTATCGTATACATAATTGAGACAACGACGCTATATATTCTCAACAACTGAGTCAAATCATAGTTAAGTAGGTTGGACACAAGAAACACTGCAACAATACTTGCAAACAGTGTCACTTGCCAAATCATATTTAATTCCTGGCGCTCAAAAGCATTCAATGTCATGCTTAAAGGATTGGCAATATATCTGATGAAAAACATCGGGGCTAATATTTTTACATAAGTTGATATATCTTCCACTTTCCCACCAAGGAACACATCGATAAAGTCAATTCCAAAAAAATAAAGTGGAACAAAAATCACCACCCCACTTATTGAGAGCAATGCAATCGCATTTCTGTAGGATTTTAACCCGAATCCAGTCTTGTGTCGTTCAGCTACGATATGTTTGTAATAGATTTGGCCAAATGCCTGGCCAATAAAGAAAATGGGGATAACCAAAACTCGCTGCATTAATGCGAATTCTCCCGCCTCTTTAATTGAATAATAATTAGCTATGAGAACTGATACAATATATATGGCTGAAATATTGGCGAAGGTTCCCCATACAGTAAATATTGGGAATTTTTTATACCTCTTCAAAGTAGCAACCATCTCATTGCGACTTGAACGAAAATTCTTCACGTTGAGGTTTCTGGCTACGAATAGGAATTGGGCAATATTTGAGGAGATTCTCCCCCAAACCAAACCTGATTCAACTTTTGCAAGCAAACCCAATCCAATCTGAATAACACCCAGAGATGTGAATTTAAGAATGACTCCATTTGATATTTTTTTGAGCTCTGAATACCGCAGATGGTACTGGTTTATAATATTCGTGGAGGCCATCAAGGCTGAGGCTATGGGTATCATCCATATAAATTTATTGAGTTCAATCAATAATCGGTTGTCTGGGACTGCTAACTTGACAATTGTAATTATGATCAATGACAACAGTGAAAATATCAGGACGCTCATGCCTGCAATGAGAATAACTCTATTTGCACGTCTATTGGAATGTGCGAGCACAACTGCCTGTTCCAGGCCTGCCGGAGACAATGCTGCAATAATGGATGACAAGGAAACAAAAACGGCTAATGCACCAATTGATTCAATGCTGTATAGCCTGGTAATGATTGGCGTTATGATAACCGGAATAATTTGGGCTACAGTATTTCCCTTAAGTAGAACTAGAACCTGACCCAAGAATTTTGAATTAGATTTAGAACTCATTTTTGAATTCTGACCTGAGTACATATATTTTGAACACAATTAGAATGTACATTCTCATCATCTCAAGTTTTTATAACCCAATTTCTGAATCCACCTCGGCATCAATCTGAATGTCAGTGCAGCTATTTTCAACATATTATATTTCAAAGAGTATGTAGTGACACTATATCTAGCAACTGCCTGCCGCTTCACCGCACTGAACTGAGACCGTCTTCCAATCACATTGTCTGTACGAAAGTAAATAAAAACTTCTGGTAGATTGGCCAATTTAACATTGGCATTTATCGCTCTGCCCCAGAGCTCTAAATCCTGGTCAGTCAAGTATGATTCATTATAGTAGCCAATATTCTGAAATACTTTTGTGCGAAAGACGATGGTCGAATGGATAAATGGGTTCCGATAATGAAACCAATTCCGCATCTCCTGCTGTTCAACAGGCATTCGCTTCAACACAGCTTTTTCAATTCCCTCAGACGTGCTAAATTCCTTTGCCCATCCCCCCAGAATATCAACATTCCCATGCGCTTCAAGATAGTTGACTTGTCGTTCAAACCTTTGAGGCATAGCAATATCATCAGAGTCCATACGCGCATAATAAATAGTGGTGCATCGGGAAAGACTCGAGTTTAGAGCTGCGGCTAGACCTTTTTTTTCTACATAAATCTTTTCAAACTCAGCATACTTATTTGCATAGCCATCAATAACTTCAAGCAATTCGTCTGAGACATCACCATTTTGGATCAAATGACAACAACCCGCTCTCAGAGTCTGCCCTAAAAGTGAATCAAGCGTCTCAACCAATTGAGAAGGATTGGATCCAGAGTGAAATGGAATTCCAACCGTCAAATCCTTGCAAATATTCTTCATTTATAACACACTGGATACATCGATGAGACATATCTCTCGTTTGCCAGTATGCGTTGTATCAATTACTATTTGATCCTCCGCGATCCACCGTGGATGTAAATCACAACGCTGTGAGTTAGAATACTTTGCGGGACTATGAAATGACCCGATCACTTTCACGTCATTTGTTACAATATTATAGAGATATAGATCCTGATGACGGGAAATTCCAGGATAGGAGTCTAGTACTATCCACTCTCTGTCGGGAGAAATTGAGGGGTGCCCATCTCCTCGTCCTGATAGGGCTTTATGAGTAGTCATGGATTGTTTTAAAATATGATAAGTCATAAAACAATCTTGTCCATTCTGGTCACAACCATACATAAAAATACTGATCTCATCCTGCCAGCAGTAGTGAGAGACCATTCCATTGGCCAATGCTGTGGTAATTAATTGAGTCTTAATATCATAGATCAATAATCGAGACACTCTTTTTCCGCCCTTTAGATACCAGCGATGTATGAATGCTAAACGCATCTCATCTGGTGAATAGGTAACATGATTAATTTCACTATTTGAGGGGGTTGCTCCTTCACAGCTACCGTGGGAAAGAATCATCTCAAAGGAAATCAAACATTGCTTTCTGGACGTGTGCATATCATATATTATTATTCCGCAATCTTGGCTGCCCGGCGTAATGACTTGGTCCTTCTCTTGGGTCACAATCTTATATCCATACTCAGGGTTATATTTGTTTATTTGAGCAATATTAACCGAAATGATTGTATCAAAACTTTTATTCGCCACCTGCAATGGAACGTCAAATATTTGCCGCTGGTTATTGTCTAAATCGACAAGATTCGTTTGTATCGAATTGGAGCTAAATGTGTTAAAGTAAACTTGATTCCTTGCATTTTCCCTCCACCCAAGTCTGGCACCCTGTTGAAAATTCCAGGCTGTCGTTTTCGCAATTTCCTCAAATTCACCCGTCTCTAGATCGAAAGTTAGTAACTGGACTGAATCATCCTTCATTTCGTGTGCCAGTAATCTGTTATTGTGAACTGGATTCAAATCATAATATCCATAAAATAGATCGTTCTCTGTGAAATATCTGGAAAGACTTACGCCTGGACTCAAATTTACTTTGGCACTAAAATAGCCGAGTATGCTTCCTAATTTGATATAAAACCATTTTATCCCTTTTTTGATCGTGGGATTTTTTTGAAGTAGTTTCTTAATAGACATTAATTTCCCACAACAAAATTGTGTAATTTTTTTAGTTTTACAGCCCAATCAATTTTCTTGATCGCTTCAACCCTCATAACATTCCCCAGTTCAGGGATCTTTTGGGTGCTCTGGAAGAAATTTACAAGTTCTTCGAAGTTCAGGTAGTTTGACTCTTTCACTTGGACTCGCAGAGCATACTCCTCGTCTTCTGTAAGGTCACTGTCAGAATAAGCATAGACAAAAGGCAGACCTCTAGCAAAATACTCGCGCGATTTCAAAACGCTGGCTTCTTCAAGACCCACCCTGTGAATACCAAGGCTGGATATACCCAGATCTACTTGATCAAATAGCGTATCCAGCTCATCACCATGGAGTTCACCATGATACTTAATTTTTGCGTTTTTATGGTCAGCAAACTCAATTAAACTACTTATCTGGTTGATATTTCCGACGACGTGTAAAACGATGGGAGTGATTCCAGAATATTTTTTCAGTCCTCTAATAGCATAGTCAAGTCCGTGCCAGGGTGCAAATCTGGCTGCCAGGAAAATGATATTTAGCATAACATCTCTGTCCTCATTGTTCCTGGAAGGTTTTACCGAGGCCACATTAATACCGTTACTCATCGTGTGGCTAGCCAGCTCTGAGCAAAAAGATAATTCATGTTGACGAATTTCATCGGTGACTCCAATAACACCTCTACACTTTTTGAGAATCGTGCCTTTCCGATAATTCTCATACCATGAAAACACTCTTCCCAGGATGGGTACAGATCCTATTTTGAGTAACTCAGCACCTTCATTAGTATGGTGCTCAGTAAAAATTTTATGACCATATTTCTTGTAAAAACGCTTCAGCCCAAATCCAAATGCTAAGGGGTATCTCAGAACAATACGATCAAATTTGTCCATATCTGTATACTTCTCAATATAGCGGTATCTAAACAGTTTTTGCGTGAACACCTTTAACAGACGGTTAGCTGGGAATGGAATTTTAACATAGCTAAGATTTTTTTCTCTCGCCTCAATGGTGGTATTCAATATCACAAATTCGAAATCAAGATCTGCGTTCAGAGCTGCTTCGGCCATATCTTTGATTTTTTTATCTTTCAATACGATGGCAGATGGAAGATAATTTAAATGTAGAATCTTCATCGTTCCGGTTCCGGATTAACTCTGTTTCGAAAATATTGCATAGCAGGTACAAAACTCATCCATATATACGGATGATCAAAAGTGCGAGCGAACACAATTTCAAATATTACAAACATGGAAAAATAGAAGAGTAACATTTCCGCTTCTTTAAGGGGTGCATTTTTTAGCCAATCCGTTCCCAGTTTGAATTGATTGACGATAATTGTCAAAATGATTACCACAAATGGTATCAGTCCATATTGTCGCCAGATCGCAAGATAATTGTGTATATAATATCCCTCCGTCCCGGCATATTCATTGATGTCACCCATAAATTGTCCGGTGAACCAATTCTCTTTAATAGAGTTAAGTCCATCAATCAGCATTCCATATCGCATGCTGGCGGATTTGTCCGGACCACCAAACACCATCTTAAGCATGCGACCCTCTTTCACATCTGAAGAGGCATTCAACGCCAGAATGAAGCTTAGTGTCAACATGGTGAGCAATAGCTTCTTATTTTCACGATAGAGATACATGATATAGATGGCAACAAAAAAGTAGAGTGATGTCCTTGATAGCAATGCGAAAAGTGTAACAATACTCAAAATAAAAACAAAGTGTCGCATCACTTTGGATCTAGTAGCATGGACGGCAAATATTCCCAAGATTGCGTAGTTATCCGCTAACATGAGATAGATCAAATTGTCACCCAGATCGATGGAAAACCTTAGCGCATTGAGAACTGAATTATAGATGAAGAAGAAGGTCAGGAGGGTCCATGCTACTCGCAATACCCTCCGATAATTCGCACCATTTATTATATCGTATAAATAAGCCCCGGCAATTAACCATAAACTTGAGGCTATCAGGGATTTTGAAAGCGTTTTTACATAGATTAGCGTTGAATGGAATGAGTAATCTCTAATCCAATAATAAGAGAACAATTGAATGAGTATAATCTGAATAAAAATAATCACAACAAGTGGAATTCGACGATAACTAAAAGAACGAATCAAAAACAGACTATTGGCGATAATTAGCAATAATATGAGAACATTTATCAGCGTAATATTGAAACGAAAACCACCGTATACATTTTCATTATATTTGACAAATGGTTGAAAAATGAGGTACGTAAATACAAATAAGAAGGCGAACCATTCATTCAACTTCTTATGATTTACCGAGATCGGTATGGCAGGAACATAATCGATGTTTTTTTCGATAATGCTATTTAAGCTAATATTCAATTCACTCTCAAAGATAGACGAAGATTCAAGATCTCATTTGACCCATAAGGGGTGTCAGGTTTGGAGCCAATATTTTTTTCTAAATAGAATAAGATACAGGCTTCCAAAAAATGCTGACATAGTTGAAAGCATTACAATTAGTGCTCTGAATGGCTTTGATTTTTTTGAAGGTTTTTGTGCAGTATCCAACACCTGGACAGTGGGCGTATCTCTGACTTCTTGAATTCTGGCTTGCTCGTATTCTGGTATGAGAAATTCGAGGACAGCGTTCTTTGCTGTTACATCTCTGAGCAATCTTGCATATTCAACAACCAGCGCGGGGAGATTGCCTGGCGACTTTAGGATTCTATCATTCTCGCTGGCCATGATAAGATTATCCAAAGCGGCTGCAAGGGTGGATATTTCTTTTTTCAGAAATAGAACCTCAGGACGGTCGCTGTTCATGCTTATTTGCATAACGTCTAATTCGATCTTTTTTGATATCATGTTGGCTTCAATACCAGCCAAAGCTCGAATGCTCTCCTCAGCTTGTACCTCTAAGGAGTATGCCCCATTTTGCTCCTGGAATAACTTCAGCTTATTTTCTGCCACCGCAGCTTCAGCATAAACTTGTGTCAATCGCTTTTCAATAAAAGATCTGTTATTTCCAGCTCTTTCTTTGGTAAGCTCCTTATTGATACTATCCAATTGTTGAACATAGTAATTTGCGATGTTGGCCACACGGTCTTGATCACCATCAAATACAGTGATTGCCATGGTACCTTCATCATGAAGAACAAATTTTGAGTTGTCAGCGAGGGCATCGAGAGCTTCTTCAATATATTCCGATTCATAATCTGCAATGAGATCAAACTCTTCCAGTACTCGCTCACCCATGGTTCTACTATTTAGGATAGACAAATAATTATTTGTCGCTTGTCCCATACCATCCATACCCATGCCTCCAAATGGTAAGCCACTGAGGAGCGAAGCAATGCCCATACCCCCTCCATCAACCGAAGGTGGTAGAATGATGGCGGTCGCGCGATATGAAACAGGTAATAACAGACTAACAATTACCGAAGTAACTGCTGCAAAACTGGTGATACTAATAATGAACTTCCGATAATTCCAGAATAGGAGGATCAACCCCTTCAGATCACTATTTGATGTGTTCACATTTGAGCTCATAATTTAATCTCTAATTTATCTACTTATCGCAAGGTAGCTAAGCACGATTGTAGCAGTTGATGTAACGAATTGGAGTATGCTGATCTCACCAAACAAAAGGTCAGAACGGGTTCTTTTTACCTCTATGATATCACCAGGTTGTAGAATGGTGTTCCCGCTATATCGAATAGTTTTATCTCCTCGAAGAACTGCAATTTTTTTTGCATCACCATTTGGCAAAGCCCCACCCGCTGAAGCGATATAATCAAGAGCGTTTTGACCGGGAACAAAATCAAATACACCCGGATCATTCACGTACCCGTTAACGCGTATGGGTTCGACCCGCAAGAGCTGGATGATATCATTGGGAACCAATTTGAATGTCAAGAAGTCTTCCCTACCAATACGAATATACTCATCACCTTGATCAGAAGAACGAATTATGAATATGGAACTCATGTCAGCGACTTCCATCAATTTTACCGATCTATTAATAAATGAGAATAATGATTCCTTGAGACCTAATGCATAATAGCCGTTTACCTCCGCAGCTCCCCTTACGGCAACAACATTTTTATTATGCTTAGCAGAAGGGATAAAAAGCTTATCTCCTTCCTGTAGATATGGATTCTGATGAAGGTCACCCTGGTCAATTAGCTTAAACCAATTGCATGAGAGTGTATCACCTGATTCTTTAATAACACGAACTTGCGACAAATCAGCCATATGTTTTAGCTCTGCAAGCTTCCCAATTTCATAAATACGCATGGCAGCATTCACCTTATGAAATCCAGGTAATTCAACAGCACCATAGACCAAGACTTTGAACTCCCGGACAGTGAACAGATCAATAAATATTTTTGCTCCCTGGACCTGCTCTTTGACCAATCCTTCAATCATATCCATGGTTTCAGCCAAGGTTTTGCTTTTTACATCTGCCTGGCCAATTTCGGGAATCATCAACATACCCGTTGGAGAGACCTCCAGCACACCTTCTGATTTCAAGGGTCCTGAAACAGCAATTTTGAATCTATCCCCCGGTCCAACCACATATGAGTGTACATCAATGACCTGATCAAGTAAGACATTTCCATAACTAGAAATCATTTCTGGTTTAGGTAGAACCTCATCCTTTTCTTCAACCGGTTCTTGCTCAGTGTTTAGCTGTGCATATACTGAAGTTACCATCAGGATTATTAATAATACGCGGAACATCTTATTCATCAACCAGCTCCTAAACTTATCACTTTATCACTTTTAATATTTCCGGTGGCATTACGTGTATCAACTACGAGTGCCGAGCCATCTACTATAGCTTTAATATCATATTCGGAGTGATTGGTGGTGATAACCACACAATCATATTGATCCAAGGAGCTGTGATCAAGGTCGATAGTCTGTTCCATCCTTGAATCAAACTTAATCTCACTCACATAGGGATCATGAAAACTGACCTTAGCACCTTTGGCTTCCAGAAGTGCATAAACATCCAGGGCAGGAGATTCTCTCACATCATCGATATCAGGCTTATATGCCATACCCAGGAGCAGGATGTTAGAACCATTGATACTTTTTGACATACCATTCAATCCATCACTTACCAGATCAACCACATACTCAGGCATGGAGGCGTTAATCTCGCTGGCCAATTCAATAAAGCGGGCCTTGTAATCAAGGGTTCTCATCTTCCATGAGAGATAATGAGGATCAATAGGGATACAGTGACCGCCCAGTCCAGGACCAGGTGTAAACTTCATAAAGCCGAATGGTTTGGTGGCAGCAGCATCAATCACTTCCCACACATTTACTCCCAGCTTGGCACACATGATGGCCATTTCATTGGCCAGACCAATATTGATGCTTCTGAAGGTGTTCTCAAGCAACTTGGTGAGTTCAGCAGCCTCTGGTGAGGAGACAGGGACAAGCTCATCCATGATATGGGCATAGACGGCCATACCCAGCTTTAAACAGTTCTCAGTAACACCGCCAATAACCTTAGGCGTATTGGTAGTATGAAAAACAGGATTACCTGGATCCACACGCTCAGGCGAGAAGAGTAGAAACACATCTGTACCTACCTTTAATCCTGATGCTTCCAGGGCAGGTTGCAAGAGTTCTCGGGTTGTACCAGGGTAGGTGGTACTTTCCAGTACGATGATAAGATCTTTGTGAACATACTTGATCAATTCTTTGTTCACATCCAGGATATAGGTGATATCAGGATCTTTGGTCTTACTTAGGGGGGTTGGAACGGCTATACAGATTGCATCGATGTGTTTGACACTTGAGAAGTCTGTTGTGGCTGTGAAGGTCCCCGCATCAACCAGGGCTTTGAGCTCAGCATCGTTCACATCCTGGATGTAGTTATCACCTGCATTCAGCTGATCCACTCTGGCCTGATTCACATCAATACCGATGGTACGGATGCCAGCATTTCCAAATTCAACAGCAAGAGGCAGGCCGACATAACCCAGACCTACAATACCTACTGTGATATCTTTGTTCTCTATTCGCTTTAATAAATTTTCCACTATTTTATCCGCCCAATTTTGTAAATTCTTTAATAGTTATATGTTACTACGACCTACATTCCTGTAGTTATAGCCAAATTCTTTTAACTGATCAATACTCAAAATATTGCGAGCATCTACAATATTTGGAGATCTGAGATGTGCCTTCAATTCTTTTAACCCAAGCCCCCTCAGTTCATTCCACTCAGTCAGGATGATCACGAGATCTGCATCCTGTACTGTCTCGATAACAGTCTGCCGTGTATCCAAATTGGGAAGAAAAAACTGCTTCATGTTCTCCGCCGCAATGGGGTCATAAGCTCTAACTACGGCACCTGCATCTTCCAGACCCTGGATAATCTCAAGGGCAGGTGTATCTCGGACATCATCCGTATTGGCCTTGAAAGCCAGCCCTAATATTGCCACAGTTTTTCCACTCATCTCTGGGAGGAGTTCATGGGCCTTTGCTAATATGACACTTCTCTGATTCTTATTGGCTCCAATAGCAGCCTTAACTACCTGGAAATCGACCCCGTGCTGTTCACCGGTATACACCAGTGCTTCTGTGTCTTTGGGAAAGCAGCTGCCACCATAGCCTGGTCCTGGATGGAGAAACTTAGAGCTGATACGACCATCAAGACCCATGGCTCTGGCTATAGTATGGACATCTGCCCCAACTTTATCAGCCAGATTGGCCATCTCATTTATGAAAGATATTTTCACGGCGAGGAAGGCGTTAGAGGCATACTTGATCATCTCTGATGAAGGGACATTGGTAATTACCATAGGGGTTTCGTTGATAAAGAGTGAGCGATAGACTTGCTTCATCATATCTGCAGCTCTTTCACTATTTACACCCAGAATCACTCTATCAGGTAGTAGAAAATCTTTGACCGCAGAACCCTCCCTCAAGAACTCAGGATTGGAAACCACATCAAATTCATAATCAGATTCCTTCTCTTGGGCAATCAAGGCTTCGAGACGGGCACCAGTGCCTACAGGGACCGTAGATTTCGTACAAATAATTTTATAACTGTTCAGGTTTTTGGCAATGGTTGTTGCGACGGCCTCCACAGCCTTAAGGTCTGCTTCTCCATTGTCACCCATGGGGGTACCTACAGCAATGAAAATGACTTCAGCATTCCTCACTGAGGTTTCAACATCAGCACTGAATGTGAGCCGGCCAGCATTAACATTGCGTTCAACCAATTCCTTAAGACCAGGTTCATAAATAGGGATTCCACCCTCTTGAAGCAGATCGATCTTATTTTTATCGATATCTGCACAGATAACTGAATTACCAAAATCAGCCATTCCAGCCCCGCTGACAAGACCTACATAACCTGTTCCAATGACACAAATATTTTTCATTTAATCCCCAAAAAAGTTATCCTTCTTAAAAAAGCACAGCAATATAGATGGCTTGTCAGGTGGCAGAAAGTTATTTCCCTAGAGGAGCCCGTTTCTCCGTCGCCAGATCCACTCAAAGGTCAATAACACGATCAATACTGCAAAGAGGATAGGTGAGCGTACACCTCTGTATTGATAGAAAGACTCTCTCTGAATCATTTCAACCGGTATATTGGGCAATTCATCCTCCCCGATTTGAATAATCTGTCCGCCGCTGCGTGACGCGAGTCGTGAGAGGAAAACCTCATCAACACCCCGGCTCTGGTCTTCTCCATTAAAGCTCATCAAGTGAATCCTACTCGTATCTCTACCCCATAGTTCCCCAAACCTATATGCTTCAGCGATGACCATCATCTCTCCAGGTTGCTTGGTCTCAAGCTCAGTCTGATAAATTCCATGCTCATCACGCGAGAGATTCAAGGAAGTTTGCTTCCCCTGCTGGTCTTCCTGCCAGGCTCTTAATTCAGCTGCCTTAATAATGCGATTATCAAGATCCCTAATGGTCACATCCGCTTTGATATACGCTCCTGTTCCAACGGTTTGAATAGGTACATCAATTTGTACTGGGTTAAAAGATGCTATTTCGTCCAAGTAAATGAGGAGGTAGTTCCAAAGCATCTCAAAGGAAGACTTTGATTGAGGATGGAAAAACCATTTCCAAAATCCGCTGCCTGAAAATACTGCGCGTGGGGGCTGATCACGTAGACTTAATACAGATGTTGCTGATGAACCAAATCCAGTCATCAGTAGTTGTTCACCCTTAGTAGTGATACTATAGGCTGGGACATCAACCGGTGCATACTCCATGAGGTCTCCTGGAGCATACCCCTGCCCCATTAATCCCAGGTAAAAAGCTTGTTCCTTGGAGGATTCAGTCCAGAAGCTAGTCTGAGGACCTGTAGTACCATTCCCACTAAGCCCCTCCAGTTCAAGCAATTCATTCCATTTGGGAGTTAATTTCTCAACTCCATCATAAAAGAGAATCAAAGGGATTGTGGAAAAAGCATTCTTGTCGAGTGTGGTTTGAGAAATTGCTTCCAGGGCTTGCTTACCTGGATGATTCAGGATAATCAAATCTAGTTTCTCTGGACTTATATTTTTTTGAGTTTGGGATTCAGCTCTCAGGGTAGTTTGAATAATGTGAACTTGGAAAGTTGAGTCAGAAAAACTCTGGACTAAAAATTTGTGCAGCTCGTTGATTCTCTCACTTATGATTAACACGTTTTTCTTGGTCTTGTCCTGAGTTATTTCAAGTAAATGCTCAGTAAGGAAGCTTCCACCTTCCATAAATACTTTTATTTTGACACGCGTAACTTCATTGTTTGTCGTCCGGAGAGCTAATTTTATTACCTGGAAGCCCTGGTTAAGCTGAATGATGTCTTCACTCAGTAATTGATCCAATTCTGTTAGTATTTGTACGGTAGCCCGACCTCCAAAAAGGCCATCCTGCTGCAATTTCCCCTGTATTAGAATTTCTCCATCGGTACCTTCAGCAATCAAATAGCTTACATCAATTAACTTCAAGGAGGCGTTTGATTTTGGTTTAAGAGGATAAACCACGTTTACGTCGAGTGTCTTTGACCACGCTACATCCAGGGGAGATCGTCCTCCATTCAAATGGCCATCTGAGAATAGAAAAACTGCAGAGTAAATATCTCCCATGTCTGGACCGTTTGCAGTGAGTGGGTTCCAGTTAAAAACACTTGCATTGTCTTCGAAAGTAAGCTTGTCGGAGCTGATCTCCTGCCCCCCCATCGTCCAGATATCAACAGTGGCATTTTTCTCGAGTATCCCAATAGTCTGGTCGATAGAATTTTGGAGCTCTTCTTGATTGCCTTCCCAGGCCTTTCCCATACTACTTGACGGGTCTACAACAACTGCCAGTCGTTTTGGGATTGAGTACTGTCGGAAAAGCGAAAGTTGGGGTGCAAAGAGTAAAAGGAGAAGTGTATTCAAAGCAAGAATCCGTACAGCTGGGATAATCCAATTCAGCCAATAGTCAAAGCGGGAGGGGCTGTTTTGCCTCGGTTTGTTCATTAAAAAGGCGAAAACACTACCCAAAATCAAGAGGAGCATGAAAAGATATCCGTCACCGTTGAAATCGGCTTCGAAAGAAAAACCAAATGGCAGGTTCATTTAGATGCCAAAACTGAGTTTTAAATTGGGAACCGCTGCGATATCCAGTGGATCAGGTCCCTGGTTACCGGCTTTCCAATAGCCCATATATGCAATCATGGCAGCATTGTCTGTACAATAACGCATATCAGGTTGGTAAAGAATTTTTTTCTGCGCCTCAGCTAGTTCTACCATCCTCTCCCTCAGTCTTGAGTTGGCAGCGACACCACCAGCTAAGACGATCCTGTCATGACCTAGATCCCTGGCAGCCTGCATACTCTGCTTTGAGAGTACGTCAACCACAGCTTCCTGAAAGCTGGCCGCAATATCAGGTAAATGGAGTTTGATAAACTCTGGTTCTTGCTTCGAAATGTATTGAAGCACGTTCGTTTTAAGTCCAGAGAAGGAAAAATCATAGCTGCCCTTAAAGGAGGTCCGGGAAAATCGATGGAAACTTGAATTACCCTGTTTACTCATCTTATCGATAAGTGGTCCACCAGGATAGCCAATACCCAGTAGCCGGGCAACTTTATCGAAGGCTTCTCCTGCAGCATCATCACGGGTTTGGCCTATTAACTTGTAGTCTCTGGCATTCTCCACATGAATCAATTGAGTATGCCCCCCTGATACCAACAGGCATAAAAAGGGAGTTGGTAAGGTCTCTTGACCAATAAAATTTGCAAAGATATGACCCTCAATATGATTGATACCATACAAGGGGATATCTAATCCCAATGCGAGACCCTTGGCATAGCTTAAACCAACCAATAACGATCCAGCCAGACCTGGTCCCTGAGTGACTGCAATCCCTTCCACATCTGATAAAGCCATATCTGCCTGTTCAAGAACTCCCCGAACTACTGGACCCAGCAACTTGTTGTGCTCCCGTGAGGCATATTCAGGGACTACTCCTCCATAACTGGTATGGACAAGTTGAGTTGCTGTAATGTGGTGAATCATTTCAGGACCGCGAAAAAGAGCTGCCGCGGTTTCATCACAGGATGTTTCAATCCCGAGGATAACAGTGTCTTGCATCTATTTTTGCACGATCTCTATTTTATCAGGAATAAATCGGTTTACTCTTTTTACACCAACGGGTAGAATAGCTTCCGGTACATATAACTGTTCATTCTGATTCCAATTTGCGCGATAATCGAAACTTACGATAAAGTCTTCAGGCTCCAGCTCTAACAGCCTATCTAAACCACCCTCTGCCTCCAATCCAATAAATTGGGGGATCACGGAGATTTCTACATTTCTGGGGACATTCTCAAGTCTGATTGGAATATTCAAAAATTCAACTGCTCCAATACTCTGAATATCAGCGCTCAGGGTTATGCTAGTTGTATCCAGGATATACAGCTGGGTCGGTTCAAGCACCAGGGGCAGTGATACCATCACATCCGCATCAACATCAGATACTTGAAATGGTGGGACAGTGATACTGGTGAGCTCATTGAGCAGAGAAGCTGGACCATGTACCATTACTTTGCTTGGTTCCACCTTAATATCCCCAACCAGCATATATCCCAATGCAGGTTCGATATCAGCCTGTACATTCACGTTGAGTTCTTTCTGAGCATTACGTTCGACACTCACCCAGATTGATTCTGGCTCAACAATATGCAATAACTCCAGCTTATAGTCTCTGGGCATAATGAATTTATCAGGATGCTCAGCATAATACTGATTTAGATAATACACTTGAGTGTTTTTCGTTTTTGTCAAATCCAGGACCAATCCAGTCTCTGACAAAGGCATGGTCATGTCGGCCCAGAGAAGCGTATGACCTTTTCCTCGGAATCTCGCTGTAACGAGCTCGGGGATTTCATTATTGAAAGCTTTGTCTTCAGAGAGCCCATCAATTCGAAGAGGAATATCCAGATCAAAAAAATACTCAATGTCTGTGACAACAAAGAACCAGAGCAGGACAGCCAGGATCACCGATCCCACTTTTATCTGAATATCTCTTGTGAATATTTTTTTTAGCATTCTGTTAATATAAATTTAAAGCCCTCAGGCACAAAGCCTTCAACGCTTTTCATTGTGTTATTTCAAAACAATATTTCTAGTGAAAATGAAAAGGCGATGTACCCGAAAAATAAGATAAACATCGCCTTTATATTTCAAAGCGGGGTAGAAAACCTATCCCGATGAGATTAGATCAGGAGTGTTACTCCTTGTCTCCCTCATCCGAATCAGCTGCTTCAGTTTCAGGGGCTTCAGGAGCATCCTCAACTTCTGCAGGGGCTTCAACAACTTCAGGAGCTGCCTCAACCTCTTCTACTTCTTCTACTTCCTCGACTTTTTCTACTTTTTTCTTTTTAGGAGCAGCCTTTTTCTTGGCTGGCTTCTTTTCAGCTTTCTTAGCTTTCTCAGTTTTCTCAGCTTTCTCAGCAGGTTTTGCTTCAGCTTCACGGATTTTACTAAGAATGGCTTCTGGGATCTCGAGTTTATCACTTACATGGTCTTGACCACGGATGAACTCATCGATATCATTGCGTTCTTTATCCTTGATAGCTGATTCATGGCTGACAACAACTTTTTTCTCAGTCGCATCAACTTCAACAACCTTAACTTCAACTTCAGCATCCACTTCAAACTGATCAAGGATTTCTTTGCGCTCTTTCTTACGGAAATGACCCAAAGAAATTATTCCTTCTACATCAGTATCGGGAAAGCTCAAGATAACACCCTTTTCAAGAAGCTTGATGACCGTACCCTTATGGGACGTATTCACAGCAAAACGATCCTTCAGCTCTGGCCATGGATTTTCCTGGGCCTGCTTGATTCCAAGTGAGATTTTGCGTTCACTCTGGGAAATATCAAGGATTTTCACCATGATTTTGTCACCACGATTCACTATTTCCTTCGGATGGCGAACTTTGCTCGTCCATGATAGATCAGAAATGTGAACTAAACCGTCAATACCTTCTTCAAGTTCTATGAAAGCACCAAATTGGGCCAGGTTCCGAACAGTTCCTTCATGGACAGAACCCACGAGATATTTTTCCTCAATGGTTGTCCATGGATCGGGTTGAAGCTGTTTTACACCAAGAGAGATCTTGTGGTTTTCAGCATCCACTGAGAGTACAATGGCATCGATCTCATCGCCTACATTAAATACATCCGATGGATGCTTAATGTGCTGGGTCCATGAAATCTCTGAGATGTGAACCAGACCTTCAACACCAGCCGTCAGTTCAACAAAGGCTCCATAATTGGCAAGGCTAACAACCTTTCCATTTACAGTTGTACCTTCTGGGTATTTGGCAACAACACTCTCCCATGGATGGGGTTTGAGTTGCTTAAGACCCAATGATACCCTCTGTTTGACCGTATCATAGTCAATCACCTTGACCATGATGTCCTCATCTAGATTAACCACTTCTGAAGGATGATTTACACGACCCCATGAGAGATCTGTGATATGAAGCAGACCATCAATTCCACCAAGGTCAACAAACACACCAAAATCAGTGATGTTTTTGATTCGACCTTCGAGAATCTGACCAACTTCAATTTCTTCCAAGAGTTTACTGCGTTGTTCCTTCAGGCTCTCTTCGAGTAATTCCTTACGGGAGACAACTATATTTTTACGAAATTCATTGACCTTAACGATCTTGAATTCGAAAGATTTTCCTACATAAGCATCGAAATCTCTGATGGGTCTTACATCCAGTTGTGAACCGGGTAAGAATGCATCAACACCGAGGATATTTACAACCATTCCACCCTTGATACGACGGGAAATGGTACCTTCAACAGTTTCAGCATCAGCATATTTCTGCTTGACATTATTCCAGACACCCATGAACTCAGCTTTACGTTTGGATAATACGGCCTGGCCGAGTTTATCCTCAATGCGCTCTAAAAAGAGTTCAATGGTCTCACCAATTTCAGGCACATTATCATCAAATTCATGACGAGGAACGAGACCTTCAGATTTGAAACCAAAGTCTACCATAACCTCTTTGTCACTTACGGAAATAATACGAGCCTTGACCAATGACTGCTGATCTAAATCGATCACAGCATGATCTAAAAGTTCCTGGTAAGCAATTGATTCCTTGCTTGTAACTTCCTGGTCTTCAGGTGTTTCACCTTGTTTCAGGGTTTTGATTTCAGCAAAAAGATCATTCATCAATGCACGTTTCCCCTGGGAAACATCAGGTGCATCTACTTGAGCTTCAGTAGGAGCTTCAGCAGGAGCTGCTTCTTCGGCAACCTCTGGTTCTGGAGCTACTTCTTCAGCGGCTTCAGCTACTGGTTCTGCTTCAACAACAGGTTCTTCTTCCACAGGGGCGGCAACTTCAGAAACTTCTTCTTTAGTTTCTTTAACTTCCTCTGCAGGTGCTTCTTCAATAGCAGCTTCTTCTTTTACTTCTTCTTTTACTGCTTCAACAACTTCTTCCACAACCGTTTCAGTTGCTTCTTCAGCTGAAGTTTCAGCCACAGCTTCTTCAGCAGGGGCTTCTTGGGTTTCCTCGGCGGGCGTCGTCTCGACGGCGTCTTGGGATTCAGCGGATACTTCAGCTGTGTCTTCAGTTGCTTCTTTAGCAACGTCTTCAGTTGCTTCTTTAGCAACGTCTTCAGTTGCTTCAATAGCAACGTCTTCTTTTACTTCTTCAGCTTTTGCATCCATGTCTTGTTTCTTGGTCATTAAGTTTCCTCCATTTGACTTCGCTGTCTCCACCCTGGAGACAATAAATTCTATCTGATCATCGATACTTAATTCTGTCGTAT
>JABIFX010000237.1 GCA_018650445.1 Fidelibacterota bacterium | reverse complement strand
TTCTTTTGATCGCTTTTACTCGTCTCTCTACTTCTGACTTTGGGCTCATTATTGGCTCCTTTTTCGGGTTGTTAGCCGCCCAAAGTATCTCTTATTTATTTAGATCAAATGAACCGAATTGGTCTGACTCCACACAAAGCTGAAGCTAATGCAATCCAATCAGAGATTGCCCTGTTAGAAAAAAAGAATGATCAATTAGTTTATAACATATATGGTTTAAATAACGAACAAATTGAGATTATAGAAAACTCATAAAAATTAAATTCAAAATAAACAGTCTCGTAAATAATGTAATGGTGATTTTCATCCTAAAAAGGATCTAATCATTCTTGTACTGGGGCTTGGTCTTCTTGTATTCTCCCCACTCATGATCTAGAAGCATCAGAGTAAATGTAAGAACCTCTTTTGAAAACCCCCAATGAGCTATAATCATTGCCTCAAAGCATAGGCGTATTCGTTCAGTCATGACATTCGTAACGAAATGGACGCCAGGAGAAAAGACCATTGCCCTTAATTCCTCATCTTTAATCTCCTCTGCCACTACAAGAATGAGTTTGTTCAAATCTAATTCGCCTAATTCTCTAACATCGTGCTCCATATATTCTTCCTTATGCAATTGCGAAACCGATAGGCGTGGTTTGTTTCATGGATCCATTACCTACTTCGACATCACAGTATTTTATTAAATCAGCCTGTTTTAAGACCCGACTTTTCCCTCGTCTTGCAGCCGCTTCAGTAGCAGCATTTTCTACAATGATTTTAATCTGACCACCAGATAGATCGAACTTAGTGGAAAGTGCTATGAGATTGATATCCCGTGCGCGTGGGATTGTCGGAGGTAAATGTAGCTCCCAAAGCAAGCTTCTTTCATCTTTAGCAGGCATAGGTAATTCCAGTTTTAAATGAAATCGCCGACTAAAAGCTGAGTCCATATTGTCTTGTAAATTGGTGGTGGCAATCATGACCCCACGCAAACGCTCAAAACCCTCCAGAAAGAGATTCTGCAAACTGTTCTGCATCTGGTCAATACTTGAACGGGTTTCATTAAGCCGTGTTGTTAGGAATTGGTCCGCTTCATTCAGAAGCAAAACAGGAGGATTCTCCACCCTTCGGACTATTCGTTCGAATACATTGAAAAGACGCCTCACATTCTTCTCGCTTTCACCCACCCATTTTGACTGGAGACGAGAGATGTCCGTGATGAGAAGTTTCTTTCCTAAGTGTTTGGCTATAGCTCCTGATGCAAAGGTCTTCCCTGTCCCAGATGGACCGTGCAGCAGCATGAGAAGACCCGGCTCCTTTTTCTTTTTCGATGCACCTACCACATCCATAGCTCCATTGTATAATTGCCAATCTTGAAGCACGGCATCAACATTCTCATGGTAGCGTCCAATGGATGTGATGATGGTCTGTTTCAATTCTGGAGCCAATATTAAATCATCCATGGTATAATTGGGATCGATCAAGGTGAAGAGATCATTACCCTTCAGGATCTGCGTCAAACGCTCCTCATCATCCACTGGAGTGTCCAGGATAATTTGCTTCATAATATCCGGGGTGGCTCTGACATCACTCCCCTTACTCATGAGAAACATATTTTCCTGGAGTTCAACAATCCCGTTTTGGACCAGAGGGGAATCTATACTCAAGTATTGTCGGTTTCTATAAACCTCATGTTGATCTGAGCTGACCAGCTTGACCAGTTCGTCAACATCGACTGTGCTCCCATCCAGCTCCTCCTTGACCAGATAGGCTAGCATGGTGACTTCATTTTCATCCAGGGAATATTCCTCCTCTATATCCTGGAGTGGAAAGACTTCTTCTGTAATATTCAACCGTGAGGTGATGCGGTGCTTCCAATTGATTACTTCGAGCATGTCATTGGCATTTGACTCATCGAGTTCTTCCTCATATTTGATATCCTGGAAATCATAATAGTGTAGGTCACGTAATTTGCTCGTATAGGCAAACCAGTCTGATAGATATTCCTTATTGGTTATA
>JABIFX010000180.1 GCA_018650445.1 Fidelibacterota bacterium | reverse complement strand
TCACCAAATAGAATTGGGAATAGATATAGATTTGTGAGCATGGTAATTAGCAGCATTCTTTCAGCACCGGGATCATCGCCATGCCTATGTAGTGTCAGAGTCCATCCCATTCTGTGAAATGGTTCGCCTGAGTCATCATCAAACATCTTTTCGAACCATTGATAATGCGCCATAGCTCCTTTTGTGTCATCGATACGGAGATACAGTGGTCCAATCAAATAGCGTATACCAGATCCATCACTAATGAAATGATGTTCTTTCCACTCAATATTCAGAATTCGTCGATATCGGGTAATTGTTGCTTTAATTTTCTTAGTCATGATCAGTCAAGATATTCCAATAATTATTCGGCTCCAACAGATTCGGTTAATCAGAGGCAGTGTGGTTCGTGTTCCACCAGGTCCCGCAATCCCGAAGGGTCCCTTTCGTTTTGGGTCCTATGCGCTTTTGACGAAATTTATTTTTTTTAAAATTTTCAGACCCTCTATATCAAAAAAAGGGCTAAAAGAGAATGCACAAGGCACTCTCTAATATACGGTTCCAATCAGTTCACCTGTTGTTCCGCGATGTTAATTTCTATCACCGGCATCAGAATAATCTTCACTCGATATTACCGAGTTAAGCATCTCGTAATCGATTCTGGCTTGCTTTGCCTGTAATAATGTTGCTTTATCAGCCAAGCCATCGAGAGTAATCCCAACTTCGGCATACCGATATCCTGCTCTCTTTATATCAATTAGCGAAAAGCAAGTTCTGCCAATGACCAAAGGCAACTGTGATCTTTGCATTTTGACCAAATGCCGATCAAAATGCTTTAGTGACGTCGGAGGCAACGACAGTATCACAGGAGTGAGCTTCCCTTCCAGTTCCACAAGAAGCAAAAGCCTTTGCTTTTTTTTACAGTTACCAGAACCTATAACCGCCTCCGGACATCCAGCACACTTATCATGAATAGGTTCTGATGATACAGGAATCCCATCGATACTACTACAGGTAGGATGGACTTCTTCTTTACTCCACAGCGCGTGTATTTTTTGGGAGCCAAAGATAATTCCGGTAAGCTTATTACCTGGAACAGGTATTTCTTCAGAACCTTCCTGAAGGTAGCTACTTCCCATGTCTATGAACATTTTGTGTTTACCTCGATCATCATGTGAAATGACCACTCGAGGAATCATAAGAGCATTTGACTCAGGTTGTAATCCCTGCATCTCATCATCATAGCTCCAGCCTGATTCACTAAGTGCCTTTTGAGCATCACTAAGCTCTATCATTTGATTTTCCATAATACCCTTTCTGGCTATCCAGCCATGTTTAGCTCAGCTAACAGTTCATGAGCCATATCAGCATCCTTTTCAGGAACATTGTCATTCCGACTTACGCAGTGCGTAGCGTAGGTACAGAACGAACAGCTCGCTGTATTTGGATAATACCACGGTTTTACCATAGCCGATAATTGACTTCTGATCTCATGCCTGAATGCACGAAGATCTTGGATCGATTTCTTGGTCATCATGAAAGGATCGCTTTTTTCATCCCCGATTTCTTTCCCAACCACCTTGCGCTTATACACTTCATGAGCACGTAGGAAATAGATACCAACTGAGTCGACCATCATGTTTGGCTTTAGCCAGATGCCATCAACTAAGACCTCACCAAATTTTAAGGCGTATGAGTACAGTGTTAGCTGTAGATCATTGGGAATTGCGTACTGGTTAGGTCTCATCTTGCTGGATTTGAAGTCTATTAATGAAATGGTTCCATCAACATTCTTACGACATTGGTCCATTGTGCCAGTAAACAAGTAACCCAGTATCTTTACTCTGAATGGAACCTCTGAAAACAGTACGATAGCATCACGGTTATACGCTTTGCTCCTATAGTTCTCCAAGATCTCAACTCCATTCTTAGTCAGAGCCTCGATCTCTTTGGCCATGTCCCTTTTCCAACGTACTGGGATATGGGATTCATCACTCGCATACAGATAATGATTAAGAGCCTTGATATAAAGAGACCGCATATCACCATCCATTTCGCCTTCGCTCATATTTTTTAAGCACCTATGCAAAGCACTACCGTGTATAGTTCCAGGGTATCTAAATGCCGGCTCTAACTTGTCTATATGCCGGAACTTGTACATAAGTGGACACGACAACCAACTTTTCAAGGTGCTCTGACGAAGTTCAATGGTCTTCAGTATCTCTGCCTTTGTCATTTGCCACCAGTGATAACTTTTTTGATGACCTCCAACGTTATTTTAATTACGCTAGTAGGAATTTTTGGAATTCTGAACATGTTGCTCTCCTTTTTCTTCAGTTATTGTGATTGTGTATTTGATTTGACCAAGCTCCTGCAAAACCTTATGCAGCGACATGGTTCGTGAGTTGTTTGTGTATTGCCAGGTGACGTTCCATGATGGACTGTGGAGGAAACCTCTTTAGGGCTTCCGTGACGGCGTTATAAAAGGAC
>JABIFX010000007.1 GCA_018650445.1 Fidelibacterota bacterium | reverse complement strand
TTCTTTTGATCGCTTTTACTCGTCTCTCTACTTCTGACTTTGGGCTCATTATTGGCTCCTTTTTCGGGTTGTTAGCCGCCCAAAGTATCTCTTATTTATTTAGATCAAATGAACCGAATTGGTCTGACTCCACACAAAGCTTCACATGATTTACAATGACATCAAGTTCAATGGTTTCAGGATGAAAAGTTGATAAATCTCTAACTGGTATTTCTAGGTATCTAGCGAGATTTTCTTCGGTATAAGCATCATCTACTGCACCTCCAACATCTGTGGCAACGATCTGACTGACCAACGCGTCAATGTCAAGTAGTTTCTCAAGCTCTGGATCTCGATCCGTTAACCTAGTTATTAAGTCTTGGACTTTATCAACCGTTACGTTGGCACCTTTTTGGGCTAAACTGCTAAGGATACTTGTAACGGTGTCTGTGACTAGCTTGTCAATTTCCACAATGATGTCCTTCCATAAGTAAACATTTAGTTAAAGTGGTGGTTTGAGAATTATACTCATTTATTAGTTCAAACTATACTAATGTGGCTCTCGTATTAGTGTTTAATAACATACCCATTCTTTACATGCAATATTTGTAAGCCAAGATTCTTGATGGTCTCAAACCCCAGCAAGATATCTTTCGTACTTACTCCTTAAGTATCGTCATGATCCCACATGTCACTTAGCAATGCTGAAATGTAGTTTATTTGTCTAGTTATGCAAAGAGAATGGTGGCCAATAAATGTGACCTGCTACCACCAAAGAGGCTTCCCAAGTTTTTGCGCATCGATATAATACCATTTGAGCCAAAAACATGGGGATGACGGAATTCATATTATGGAATCCCATGGCAAAACCCCAGAGCCCTTCACTTGCTGCATGGACCACCCCTGGCTTGTGTGACAGCTGTAACAGTAAATTCTCAGTAACGGGAGGGTCTATCCTGACTCAATTTCTGGTGCCAGGCTTATGAAGATGGAATTTAAAAAGCCAGTCGAGCAAACTGGGTTTAGCTATTAAGCTGGCTGTATAGGGAATAAACCGATCTGATGTGTTCAGTTTCCCAAACAAAATCCTAATAGCCGATATCTGCGTCCGTCTTTTCTAAATATTTTATTATTTCAGAACCAGCCAGCAGAAAAGCACCTGCGCCATAAGCATGAGTATCATCTCTGGAAACTTCCTTTGGATCCACGCCAATATCCTGAACCCAGCCAATTTTTCCGTTGCCATGAACCGCTCTATCAAGAGCTGACCAGCCATTGAACACGACAGGCTCATATAAATCCTTATCCAGGTAGCCCTGATTGACTCCCCAGGCCAGAGCATAAGTAATAAATCCAGTCCCACTGCTTTCTGGATTCGGAAACTCATCGGGGTCATGCAGACTCGATCGCCAAAAACCATCTACACCCTGTAGCTTCATGAGAGAACTGGCCAGGGTTTTGAATAGCTGGATATATGATTCGCGCTGCTTATCATTCTCTGGAAGATTACTGATGATCCGCGGTAAGCCCGCAATAACCCAGCCATTCCCCCGCGACCAAAACACCTTCTCCCCATTTTCCGAGCGATGGAAAAAATAGCGCTGGTCTCGATAGAAAAGGGCTGCCTCCTTGTCAAACAGATATTCAGCCGTATCCCAGTACATCTCATGTAAAAATTTGTGATATTTTTTGTTTCCCGTCACTCCGCCCAGCTGAGCCAATGTCGGTGGTGACATAAATAGAGCATCGCACCACCACCAATCCTCGCGTCCAGGCTTTGGATTGGCGATCAATTTGTCATAAACAGCCCTGACAGCCCTGATATGCTTATCATTTGGGGAATTGGAGTATAGACTCAGGTAGACCGATCCACAGGCGTGATCGTCGGCATGACGCCAGCGCGGTGCCATGGCATAATTAGTTGATTGGGCCCAATTTCTGGCATTTGAGAGATAAAACGCATCCCCCGTGGCCTCATGGGCTGCCATAACGCCAATGTAAAATGCCGAGCGTACCCATCCATTGGGATAACCTTTACTCTTACCAGCCGATTTAGTAGGATTTTTAATTTGATAATCGGCGACTGCTCGCATCTGCTGTTTTACATCCTGCCTGTCTGGCGCAAAAACTTCAACCTGGGCAGTAGCCTCAATTTGAATGACTGTAAGACCAAACAGGATCATGAATAGTTTAGACCTGAATGGAACAACCCCGTCGAATATTTTTTTCATAGAATAATATGACCTTTTTCTACCATTAGTTCTGCACTCAGAATAGCACCCCCAGCCGCACCACGAACCGTATTATGCGACAGCGCTACAAATCGGATATCGAAAAATTTATCTTCCTCCAGACGACCAATGGTTACAGCCATCCCCGCCCCATTATCTACATCCAAATGCACCTGAGGACGATCATCCTCTTCCCTGACCAGGATGGGAAACTGAGGCGCAGAAGGAAGTTTTAGTAATTGAGGTTCAGCAGAAAATTTTGACCAGATCTCCTTGATTTTCTCCAGAGAGGGTACTTTGTCAGCAAAATTCAGATAAACCAGAGCGGTGTGCCCATTAATCACCGGGACCCGGGTGCATAAAGCAGATATTTCCATGGAGTAATCTGGTATAATTTGATTGTCCTCGATCAATCCCAGAATCTTGGAAGGTTCCTGCTCAGTTTTCTCCTCCTCCCCTGGGATCAGTGGATTGACAGTGATTCTACGCTCTGGCTCTGTCAGACCTTTGTAGCCAGCCCCCGACAGCGCTTGAAGCGTGTTGACCAATATTTCCTCCACAGGATAACCAGCCTCATGCAATGCGTGAATCGCCACCAGATAGGATTGAACCGAACAGTTTGGCTTGACCGCGACGAATCCACTTCCAGGTAAATTTCGGTTCTTTTGCTGGCTCTTAAGAATCTTGAGATGATCTCCATTAATTTCAGGAATGATCATGGGGGCATCTGAGGTCCAGCGGTTCGCCGAACTATTGCTCACAACTGCATAACCCTGCTCAGCATAGGCAAATTCGAAATCTCGGGTAGCCTGCTTATCCTCAAGCTCAGTAGCTGAGAAAAACAATTTTACATCCTCTGGAATCGCTGCATAATCCCTGACATCGCGAACTGGCTGGTTCATGAACGCCTCTGGCATGTCTGATTCCATCAGCCAGCGCTCCCCCACTGCATCTGCATAGGTTTTGCCAGCCGAACGCGAAGAAGCCGCCAGATCAACTATTTCAAACCAGGGGTGATCTACCAGCAAACGTAAATAATTTTGACCCACAACCCCTGTGGCACCCAAAATGCCCACAGCTATTTTTTCTCTCATCTGGGAGGCCTCTCAAACAGGACCTTGTGCAGAGCCTGTATGGCCCTCTGGGCTTCATTATCATGAACGATAAATGAAATATTCCTTTTTGAGGAACCTTGGGCGATGGCCTCAACATTGATTCTCTCGCGTCCCAGGACTTCAAACACAAGACCGGCGATGCCCGGTGTATTCTGCATCCCTTCACCTACAACAGCAACCAGTGACAGTTCATCTTCAACCAGAATCTTATCTATATATTTTGCCTTTAATTCCTTGGCAAATTCATCATCTATGACCATGAGCGCGAGATCTGTTTCCTCCGGCTTCAGAGCAAAACAGGTGGAGTGCTCACTAAAGGCTTGAGAAACCAGCATGACGCTAATACCCTTATCGGCCAGACAGGTAAACAAACGGGCATTAATGCCCTTCACACCTACCATACCAGCACCCTGCATGCGTATTAAAGACACATTTGAGACCGATGATATGCCAACAGTAATTTCTCCCGCTAAGACCCGTTCTTGCGCTATACGTGTTCCCGGTAGTTCTGGATGAAATGTATTTTTAACAATGATGGGGATATGTTTATAAAGAGCGGGAATCATGGTGGGTGGAAAAATGACCTTTGCACCGGCATGGGCCAATTCCATAGCCTCTTCGTAGGTGAGTTCTGATATGGAACGTGGTTCATTCACAAATTTGGGATTGGCAGTAAGAATTCCATCCACATCGGTCCAGATTTCAATTTCATCAACATTCAACGCAGCACCAAAAATGCTGGCTGAATAATCAGAGCCACTGCGACCCAGGGTGGTGGCTTTCCCATATTCATTGGCACCCAGGAAGCCTGTTATAATCTGGAGCCGACTACGGTTCGAGACATATGATCTAATGCGATCATAAGATCTTTGATAGTGGACATAGGCATTGCCATAATTGCTGTCAGTCACCACAACCTTGCGGGCATCCAGGAGTTCAGCATCTATGTGTTTGCTCCTGAGCAGGCCAGTCAATATTCTAACTGAAAATAGTTCACCATAACAGAGCAGCTCATCCATCCACATCTTAAAATCAACACTGGCCCCGGGACAGCGCGGTATGTGTTTTTCCAATTCAGAGGAGAGCTGTTTAAAATGTGTGCCCAGGTGCATATCGGTATCAAGACCCAGCTGCATGATGATCTCCTCATGCTTACTCAGGATCTCACTAAGTGATGTTTCGTTGTACTTACCATCACGAACGGTTGTCCCAATCTTGATGAGAGCATCGGTTACACCCTGAAAAGCGGAAATAACGACAAATATCTCATGGCTGGAGTTGAGCGTATTTTCAATGATCGAGAGGACCTGCTGAATGCGCTCAGCATTTGCTATGGATGAACCACCAAACTTCAATATTTTCTTCATTTTACTCTCTCAATTTCTAATTCGACAATCCAATATGATATTGATGGGTGGAGTGGCAAAGGATTATCTGCAATTCTGAAGCATTTTCACGAGAAGCGGAGCTCTTTCGCAACCATCGCTGCCGCTTGAATAAAAAAAAGGCAACCCCTGAGGATTGCCTTTAAATCCTGATTATCCGAAGATCAGCTAATGCTCATCACCTCAACATGATCTTTTATCATATCAGCCAGTAGCGCCATCTTCTCATCATCATCTTTGGAAAGCAATGAGACCAGATTGTCCACTTTTTTGGCAGCCTGGAAGGTGTCCTGGGCCACCAGCAAGAGCGGCACGTTGGTCCCTGAGGCTCTGGCAAGAATATTTGGTGGAGGAAGGATGTTATTGGTAAGAATAATACCCGCTGCCTGACTATCCAGGGCAGCCAGGATCATATCACTTCTATCTCCACTTGTGATAACCAGTTTTGATTCCTTGTTAAAACGCTGCATACGCAGTACGGCATCGGCGGACATGGCACCTACAAACACATCTTTGATGGTGTTCTTCAGTCCTTTTTCTCCAGCCAAAATCTTGGCGAAGAAAAGATCAGCAAGAAAACGCATGGAGGGTTTAGTCAGCTCCTCTGCATAGGGAATAATCCCCAATACCGGGAGTTCCAACGCTTCGAAATATTCGCTATAGACGGCCTTGAAGTCTTCTACATCATGCACCTTGTTAATGATGACTCCAGCCAGCTTAACATCCCCTAGATCAATTGTCTTTTTGAGGGCACAGGCATCATCCACGATCTGATCGTTGGTTCCACTCAGTACAACCAACAGCTCGCCATCCAGATATTTGCATAGCGAGATTGCATCGAGATGAACGGACAAACCACGTGTGAGCTCTTTACCACTCTCGATGAGCATAATTTCTTTGCCCTTAGAATTGTGAGCAGCAATTTCACGTACCTTTTGGGCAGTGGTGGTTTCATCGTACATGAATCTCAGCTTGGAGTGATCAAAGCCGATACTCATTTCTTCAGGTGATTCGTCTGCTTGCATGGCAGCTGTACACACAGCGGCATCAAAATCCCAGAGGCGTTTTTTGCGATAGAGTAACCTGTCACCAAAGGGCTTTAAATATCCCATTTTCTGGGTGGAGTTTTTGGCCAAACCAACGATGACACTTGTTTTTCCGGCATCTTTCCGGATTGATGTTACAATTATATTTTTCATTGGGGTGAATCCTTTTTATCGTCAGACAATAATACACGAATATCAACAGCTCGAGCGCCAGAACCCTGTTCATAGACGACCATGGGGTTGATTTCAATATCAGTAATCCTGGGAACCTTGCTGATCAAACTAGCAACCTTCTCCAGTGCTGTAATAATACTTTCAATATCTTTGCGAGCTTCACCCCTTACACCCAACAGAAGCGGATATGAGCGAATCTCTTTAATCATAGATCTGAGTTCCCGATTTGATAGTGGCACTGCTCTGAAAGCGACATCCTTCATCACTTCAACATAAATACCACCCAAACCAAACATGATTGTGGTTCCAAAATTAGCATCTCTGCGCGCGCCAATAATAACTTCAGTTCCAGCGGTAATTTGTTCGACCACTTCAATACCATCGATAATGGCATTGGGTACATTGGCTTTACAGGAGTGAATAATGGTCTGATAACCGTCAATCACTTCTTCCGGATTATCCAGATCGAGAAGCACACCACCTGCATCACTCTTATGAAGGATATTTCTGGATACCACCTTCATGACAACAGGATATCCAATATCATCGGCAAGCTTAACAGCAGCTTCAACAGATTGCACAACACCACCACGTGGGCCAGGGAGTTGAGCAGCATTCAATAAGCCCTGTCCCTCTTCTGCCAGCAGGAAGGTTCTTCCATCTGCCAAAGCACTATCGATAATTGTATCAATGGCCTCAACGTCAATCTCAGCTGTAACTGGTTCACCTGCTTCGATGGACTGAACTTTCCGTATGGACTGAATGGCACCCATACAGGAGACCCCGTCATAGACATCACGATAAACAGGAACGTTCTTCTTATGCAGGGCTGATATGGCAATTTCTGTGAGCTCACCACCAAAAACAGAAAATGTGATGGGTTTACCCTTGGCTTGATACTGCTCATACATTTCATCAATCATCTCAGTCAATTCCTGAGAATCCATCATGGCCGTTTCGCAATAGAGCGCCATGACACAATGAATAGAATCGTCAATGAGAGCTTCTTGAAGGGCTTTCACATAATCAGCCTTGGATGCTTCACCAGTGATATCCACGGGATTTTTAGTTGAGCCAAAGCCGTGGGCCACACTTTCGAAGGTTTCCTTCAGTTTATCCTGATCATCATAGAGCTTAATATCATATTTTTCACAGGCATCAGTGGCCATGACGCCAACACCACCACCATTGGTGATGATTATCCCATTGGGTCCCTGTGGTAAAGGTGCATGGGAGAGAAACTTACTCCATTCCAGAGCTTCTTGAATACTCTCGGCTCTGAGCACACCACATTGTTTCATAATGGCGTCAAACACCTTATCAGAACCGGCCAATGAACCTGTATGACTGGCTGCGGCAACGGCACCACGCTTGGAGCGACCGGATTTGATGACAATAACTGGCTTCATCTTGGTCGCATGCTTTAATACTTTAACGAGACGCTCACCTTCCTGGATACCTTCGATATACATCAGGATGATTTTAGTCTCTTCCTGGGTGATGAGGTACTCCAGGAGGTCCGCTTCATTGATATCAGTCTTATTCCCGACTGAAATGATCGAAGACAAACCAATATTCTGGACAGCGGTTTTACCAATCATGGCAATCCCCAGAGCACCGCTCTGAGTAATAATAGCCACATTGCCCTCACGGATATCCCGTGGACCAAAGGTTGCATTCAGAGCAACCTTAGAAGAATAATGCCCAAAAATATTGGGACCCAATATTCTCATATTGTGAGCACGTGCGTAGTTCAATACACGTTGCTCTTCTTCAAGATTTCCAATTTCTGAAAATCCAGATGAAATAATGGCCAGCATTTTCACATTCTTCCTGGCACAACTCACAACGGCATCATACACGAAGCGAGCTGGAATAGCTATCACGGCTACATCAACTTCACCTCTGACATCTTCAATACTTTTGAGAATATCATATCCCAGAGCGTGCCCGCCCTTTGGATTAACAGGATATATATCTCCTTTGTAACCAACGTAAAGCATATTCTCCAGAATTTTGTAGCCAATTTTTCCAGGCTCCTGGCTGACGCCGATCACCGCTATTGATTCTGGTTCAAATAAATATTTTATATCAGGTTTTTGCACTATCACTTACTCTCCAGGAATGTCATCTTCATTTCGTACATTCCATCTGAAATATGTTTCTGCACATCAAAGCCCATACTTTCAAACAGGCGCATCATCCGTGCGTTACTAATTATTACGTCTGCCGTAAATCCAAGCAGACCTTGTTTCTTGGCTAATAGAGTCAGGTACTTCAACAACTCCTTGCCAATCCCCAGTTCCTGGTGATCATCTCTAATTACAAATGCCACATCAGCAGTGTGTGTTGAACCGATGATGGCATATTGTCCAAGACCAACCAGTTGCTCACCACCATCCTTTTGAATAAAAGCCAGGAGGATGATCTCACTGGTATAATCTATTACTACAAAATCCTGCAATCTTTCGTGGGGCATATCTTTGCGTTCAGAGACAAATCGGCGCTGCAGACTTGCATCTGAAAGTGAATAGAAGAAGTCCTTCAAAAGCGGTTCATCACTAATCTTGACCGGACGGATAAAAACCTCGACGCCAGCAGAAGTCGTTCTGTAAGTCTCCACTTTTTCTGGATACTCCCCTGCTTTACCAGCAATGAAGGCCTGATCCTGATAAATCAGATTCCGTTTCTTAGCCTTGCGAATCAATGCTGCTCTGAACTTGGGGTGAGCAATGGAAATCAGCTCCATGGCCCGCTCGCGGATATTTTTTCCGTGAAGATATGCAATGCCGTATTCAGTGACCACATAGTGAACATCACCCCGATTCAGGGTGACACCAGCTCCTGCCTTGAGAAAGGTCGCAATACGCGATACTTCCCCATGTTCAGCAGTAGATGGCATGGTGAGAATGGTTTTGCCCTTGTTGGCGAGGATTGCGCCTCGCATAAAGTCCGCCTGCCCACCAATTCCACTATAAAACACTTTCCCTAATGACTCTGCTGTCGCCTGACCCGTGAGGTCAATCTCAAGCGCAGAGTTAATTGCTGTCATGTTCTCATGTTGGGCAATGACTCTGGGATCGTTGGTATAATCAACCGTTTTGAATTCAATAAAGGGATTATCATGGAGATAATCATAGGTGTCAGCTGAACCCATACTGAAGGTGGCGATGGTTTTGCCTCTGTTGATGGACTTTTTGGAGTTGTCCACCACTCCGGACTTCATCAATTTAACCAGTCCGTCGCCCAGGAGCTCAGTATGAACACCTAAATGTTTCTTATCACCAAGATTTGCCAGAATGGCGTTAGGTAGAGACCCGTAGCCAACTTGTATCGTATTACCATCTTCAATTAAGGTGGCGACGTATTTTCCAATTTTGTCGGCAACCTCATCATCAAGCTCATCTTCATATTCCAGCAGTGGTTCCTCATGGTATACCACATAATCAACATCCGATATGTGAATAAAGCCATCGCCATGCACCCTTGGCATCCTGGGATTCACCTGTACAATAATGGTCTGAGCTTTTTCGGTGGCCGCTTTCACGATATCGACACTAACACCCAGACTCATATAGCCATGGGGATCAGGACAGGATGTCTGAATGAGTGCCACATCCACCGGGACGTGTCCTCTATGGAAAAGTTTGGGAATCTCTGAGAGAAATATGGGTGTGTAATCGGCGAGACCGCTATTCACCGCGGTTCTGGTGCTACTGCCAATAAAGAAAGAATTGTGCCTGAAATTGTGTTTGTATTTCTCCTGGGTATAAGGCGCTAATCCCAGAGACCAGACCTGAAGTACCTCAGCATCAAAAACAGCTTTGGGTTCTGATTCAATATATTCAACAAGAGATCTGAGGAGATATTGGGGTTCACCACAGGCAGTATGAACAAATATTCTATCGCCTCGATGAATGGATCTGATGGCCTGATTTACGGAAACAAATTTATCAGCATATTGCTCTTTCAGGACCGCAAGAGCCTTTTTACCTTTTGATTCATTTGCCATATTTCAAACTCACTTTCTAGCGTTCGCTCTCCAAAAAAGAGAAGTGCAAATAAAGTGCCTTATACTTCGATTAGCAAAAGATAATTCAGTAAAATATGGAATTAGATAAATAAACTATTTTAGAACTATTATTCTGAGTTAAAACTCAGTTTTGATCAGAAAACTGGTCTATTTTTGAGAGAATTTCTGGCATAAACTTTTCACAACATTTATTACCTTCATTTATGGCTCGTTCTGCATGATCAAAGTCGAAAAAACTCATATCCCCCAGTCGAGGAGAAAGCAAAACATCTGGGGCGTGGGTCAACAGGTTCATTTCTTCTATTTTCTTCTGCATAATATTTATGGATGATCCCAGGACCTCAAATATGTGTGGTGAGGGCGCCTCCCTGCTGAACCAATGATCAATTTTTGTGCTTAAGGTCTTGCCCCTTGATCCGAATTTATCGGTCCAGGATTTGATGACCTCTAACCTCTTCATCTCCATCTTTTCTGCGTTTTTGACCCAATCCGCATCTTGAGGAGGATTCTTTTTATTGGTAATCCGTTCAGAATTGATGTCCACAGCAATCACAATATCTGCCCCGGCATTCCGGCACACATCAATGGGTAGCGGATTGACGACACCTCCATCAACCAGCCATTCATTATCAATTAATTTTGGAGTAAGCAAGCCGGGTACCGCCATACTCGCCCGCAGTGCCTGGGTGATGCTCCCAGTGGAGAGGGTTACTTCCTGCCCGGTAAACATATTTGTGGCTACCATGATCAGAGGAATATTCAAGTCTTCAAATTTGTCAATCCTGGTAAAAAGCTCGACGAGTTCAGCCACTTTGTGACCCTCGATAAACCCCGAGCGCGGAAAGGCCAGGTCCAGATATGATAATACCGCTTTCCAATCCATATCCAGGGCGAACTTCTTGACCTGCTCCAGGCCTCCACCGGCATAGGCGGCTCCAATAAAAGAACCTGCACTGGCTCCTGTAATGACACCTATTTCCACTCCGTGCTTTTCCAGAGCTTCAATAACGCCAATATGTGCCCAGCCTCTGGAAGCTCCACTTCCCAGGACCAACCCTATTTTCGGCGCCTTCATTATTAGCTTATCCCGATTTGACTTTCTCTTCTTATTTGATCAAGGGCACTGGCTCTGACTCTGACTTCAACCAGAATATGGTCCTCTTCATAATCAATATTGAGAACCTCAGCCGTGCGATGCAGAGAAGCCAGGAATTTTTGTTGGGAATGCTGGAGTTTGAGGGTCTCAACCACATAGCCACTTTGCCGGACTTCAACAATTTTTTCTTCAAGCTGCTGGATATTGACCTGACGTAATGCGGATACTGGAACCGCATCACTATGTTCTTTCAGAGCAGCTGATAGGGCTTCCTGGCCAGTAATAAGGTCAATTTTATTAAAGACGGTCAAAGTCTGACTTTCAGATACACCCAGGTCCATTAAAACTTCGTTGACGGTCCGCAGGTGTTTTTCATACTGTGGGTCGCTGAGATCAATGACAATAAGAATCAGATCTGCCAGTCGAACCTCTTGCAGCGTACTCTTGAATGACGCAACGAGGTGATGAGGTAGTTTATGAATAAAACCCACTGTATCACTCAGGAGGATTTCGTTATCAAGTACCGATATTTTTCTTACGGTGGTATCCAGGGTGGCAAACAGTTTATCTTCAACCAATACACCGGCATCGGAAAAAAGGTTCATGAGCGAAGATTTCCCAGCATTGGTGTATCCGACAAGAGCAACCTTAAACATATCTTCGCGTTGCTTGCGTCGTGTATCTCGCTGAGTTTCGATTTTGATCAGATCTTTCTTGAGCATGGATATTCTATTCCGGACAAGACGGCGATCAATCTCAATCTGGGTCTCTCCCATACCACCACGAGTCGAAGTAGCTCCACGTTGTCTTTCCAGGTGCGTCCAGGCCCGGGTAAGCCGTGGAAGCAGATATTGGAGCTGGGCTAATTCTACCTGTGTTTTGGACTCCTTGCTACTGGCATGCCGAACAAATATGTCCAGAATTAAAATACTTCTATCAATGACCCGCGCTTTTTCAAACATTTTTTGCAAATTTTTGGTCTGGGCTGGAGAGAGCTCATCATCAAAGATGACCAGATTCACTTTGAGCATCTTTACTTTGGAGACAATCTCTTCAATCTTGCCCTTCCCAACATAGTGAGCTGCATGAACCTGATTACGTTTTTGAATGATCTCACCGCTTACAATGGCTCCAGCCGTGGTGGCTAATAGACCCAATTCAGCCAGATTTTCTTCAACATCAGATACTGATTGTTGTCCGTGAACTACCCCTATGAGTAATGCTTTTTCTTTTTCGACTGTGGTTTCAAACATGTTGCCGCCAAGTTGCTTTAATTCTAGCTAAATAAGTTTCTGCCAGCCATAAGAGGAAAATTATCAAAAAGAGGAAGGGCCAGAGAGCCAGATTAGACCCTTGATCCAATATCTCATTCGATATCTCAGATGCATCAGAACTTACGAATATATCGGTATCCCCAAATAAATAAACAGGTCCATGTGCCTGCGCTTCATGGCTTGAGATGTTCACCGCCATAGACTGTAATACCTGCCGCCCGCGCATCAACTTGTAGATACCTGGTAAATTCGTATTGGGGTAATGGAGAACATAATTCACATCAGGTGATAAATAATCTGTAGTACCATCGGGACGTTGAACGCTGAAGGGACTATTGTCGCTTGCAAGTGGGGGTGGGAAAAAGTGGAGGGTATCACTTACAAAGGAGTTATATAAATCCGTTTGAGCTTTGATGGCTTGAGATTGAGCAAGCTGAGTGATAAGGGTGGGGAACATCCCCAGAACCGGCAGGTTATTGGCACTCATACCAAAATCTGTGTTGAACCACACGATCCTACCTTCTTTCAGATCTCTGGATCCCATAAAGGGTTGATCATCCAGGAAACGAACCCAGGTCTCTCCCAATTCATCTCCCTCTGATTTATAACGTTTGAAGACTTTTAGACGATTCTGCTCAATAATCGTCCGCAGCGGCGTTGTGTTAAAGGTTCTGGTTGCAGAACCTGTGAGATAGAGCCCCAGCGGAAAAGGATTGACCTCCTCAACAAGCTGAGATTTGAATCCCAATATGTCCATCATGGCGCTACCACCATTTCCAAACAGAACCAGTTGTCCACCACTGCTCACAAAGGTTTCCAGGCGATCCCAGTTATAAGACGCGAGCATATCAGCAGCATCAACAATGACAGTCCCCCCCCTACTGAGATCCACATTGTCAATTTCGGTGTAATCCAGAACCCGTATGTTCAGGTTTAATTGTTGATCTTCAACTGAAGATTTTATGAGCGTCCAAAAGTCCGGGATTTTTCTTGACCGCAGTATTTGAACAGGGATGTCACCTTCTGCAGGTAAAATAAAATGTCTTTCGTTGTTATAACTTGCTTCATCGGTAGTCAGAGACAGTCGACCACTCTGGTAGCCGCCCTCTTCCACGCGACCTGTCATAAGCACCGAATTTTTATGCCCTTCAACGACGAGCTGATTCTGTCTTTTCTCGTTGATCAAAAGCTCCAGGCTAAGTGCTTCCTGAGATTCGATTGAACGCCCTAAATCGATGGTCATTTCATAGGTATCGCCTTGACGAATCCCCTGTCCAGGAAGGATGATATTGCTGATTGCAGCATCATTCTCCACCGGGCTTACCAATAAATATTTACTCCAGCCGTTGAGCTCTTCCATACGATCCCGGACATCCTGACCGTCTCCAATCCAGAGAATAGACTTTCGTTCATATTGATCTAAGTCGATTTGCTCAGAAAATGCAGCAACAAAATCATCATCATAAATATCTGCGAACTCAGCAGCAATCTCATCCGGGGTATCATAGAGTTGAAGATCAGTTAAGCCACAGTAAGCAATGTGAAATCCTTTGTCCTTCAGTTCATCGCTGAATTCTTGTAGCAAAGCTCTATCTATATTCTCAAAATTGGACTGATTTGAGGCTGTATTGTCGAAGGCAAAAATCAGCAGGTCTATACTGCCGGAATTCAATCTAAACCCCGTGCTTCGATCAAGACCTGGTCTGGCGAAGGCGAGGATTATCAATAGGATCATCAGCGTTCGAATGATGAGCAGAATAAGCTGTTTCACATTGAATTTTCTGAGAGCGTCCTGTTCCAATAGCTTCAGGAATTTCAGCGAGGGGAAATCAATGAGTTTACTTTTCCGTTTGGCCAGCAAATGAATGATGATGGGAACTGAAATCAGCGGCAGAAACCAGAGAAAGATGGGGTTCAGAAAGGTCATTTTTGGATTACGAACCTAACTATAACAAGGTTGCTAGACTTAGTAAAGATCCTGATAAAATCGGTATAAGAAAATTATCATCAAGATTCATAGGATATGCCTCGGCCAGTGTGACAATGGCTGCAATGATGATATTGACGATAATACTTTCAGGAAAAAATAGTGCAAGTATGACTAGGGTACTGATGAAAAATGCGGTGCTACCCTCGAGTGATTTTTTAAGAAATTTATGTTTCCCAAAGGGTATTCCTATCAGTGCTGCCAGTGTATCGGATATAGATAGGATCAATAGCGCAGGGACGGCTATCTCTTTTGGGAAAAGAAAAATGGCAACAACCGAACCGGTAAAAACGTAGGTCGCCCCTGTTAAATTTTTCTTTTCGTGTTGTCTCAAAGCAGATCCAAAAATGCGCATGAACAGCCGCTCGATCCCACCTGATTTTAATCGTAAATAATCGGCAGTAAGAAAACCCAGAGCAAGCACGATGACGATCTGCAGTGTGAAATGTTTCTCAAATAGAAACCAGTATGATAGCGGGATAATACTACTACTTAAATGAATAGCCTTGCGGATAAGCTCATGACTTTGAAGCTTGGCTAAACTCATATACCTGCAGTAATTATGGTTTGGAGCGTATTGAAGTTTTCTCCAGGGGATGCATGTCTATTGAATACAGCAGAACCGGCGACAAAACGGCTAATTCCCTTATCCAGCACTGAAGCCAGGGTTGTTTTATTGATGCCACCATCAATTTCCACCAACACATTGTTATCCAGAAGCGCCTGACGCATTTTTGGCAGATCATCGAGGACTTCCGGCATAAATGACTGACCACCAAACCCAGGTACAACAGACATAATGAGTAGTTGGTCCATGTCGCTCAAATAGGGCTCCACGATGGATAGCTTTTCAGCGGGATTAACAACAAGGCCAGCTTTCGCTCCCAGAGATTTTATCCTTTGTAGCGTGTCCTGCACAGACGAACAGGTCGACGGATGAACCAGGACTATATCAGCACCGGCTTTGATAAAATTCTCAATGTAAAGATCAGGCTCTGATATCATAAGATGAGCTTCCAAAACCATGTCAGTCATCTTGCGCATGGCCTTCACCAGCAGAGGTCCAAAGGTCAAATTAGGAACATAGTGACCATCCATGACATCGAGATGCAGTACTTGCCCACCACTATCTGCCACAGATTTGATCTGATCTCCAAGTCTCGAAAAATCAGCAGAAAGGACAGAGGGTGAAATCTGTGCATGCATATTGTTTGGCACTAGAAGCCGTCCGTAATCATGAGATCGACTTGAATAATTCGTTCGCGGGGAAACTCTTTTCCTGCAAGCACTGATTGTGAAACGACCGTATTGGGTAATAAATCAGAGCTTTGAGTAGTTTGAACCTCTCCCAATAGAAATCCCTGAGATTCCAGTATTCGTGTAGCTTCATCCAAGCCTTTGTTCAGGAGATCGGGCATGGATTTCTTTAGATTTCTTTTCCCAAGACTCACGGTGATTGTAATAGAATCACCTGGGGCCACAGGCATGCCGGCCAATACTGATTGCTCCATCACCACGGTCCGCTCAAATTGATCAGATGAATCTGTAATGGTTTCCATCAGTACCAAACCCAGACGATCCAGGGCTATAATGGCCTGTCGTTCAGTAATCGCAATTAGATCGGGCATTTCCAGCTTTGCTGGAGGCAGATTAATCGTGAGTTGAATCTTTCGATTTTCCTTTACCATTTGACCGGCTTCAGGATACTGATCCATGATAAATCCACTGGGAATGTCTCTTCTGAAAATGGTATCCTTAATGGTCCATTCCAGCGTCCGTTCTTTGAGAATTTTTGTGCCCTTAGTCAGGTCAGTATGAGTTAGACTGGGCACTCGAATCTCATCATTCCAGTTCACATACAGGGGCAAAATGACATTGTTGAATAACAGAGCTACCACAATTCCAATCCCTGCAAAAATGACCAAATAATCTCTTAATAATTTCATAGCGCTTTTCTAATTTTTACCGCAAACATTCCATCCATACCGTGACGCCATGGTAATGTAGACAACGCACCTCTTTCATCAATGTATGCTTTAAGATTTTCAGCGTCAATAGCTTCAACACTGGCCTGATCTAATTGTTCTAGTACCGAATCAATTAGCTCCCAATTTTCATCTGGTTCCAGGGTACAGGTTGCATATACGAGCAAACCGCCAGGTGCCAAATATTTCCAACTGTTCGTGAGGATCCTGGATTGAATGCCAACCAGGGAGGTGATATCCGATTCTTGACGTTTCCATCTTGCATCAGGACGGCGATTTAAAACGCCAGTACCAGAACAGGGTACATCTAAGAGGATTTTATTGGCTTTTGGCAGGGGCGCTAATGCGGCATCCAACTCTTGTACTTCAACCTGTTTTAGCCCAAGTCGTTGAATATTCTCCCGTACCTTGGCTAGTCTGGTCTGGCTGGCGTCGCAGGCTGTTATTTTGGCCTGACCCCCTGCCAATTCCGACATAAAGGCCATTTTTCCACCGGGGGCTGAACAGGCATCCACAATAGTGTCCCCAGCTTCGGGATCAAGTAAGGAAGCAACCACACCGGCAGCTAGATCCTGGAATGAAAACCAGCCTTCGTGAAATTCTTTTGTACTAAACAGGGATGATGCGCTGCCAATTTCATAAAACACATCTAAGAGCTCTGATTTTTTATGCTTAATCTCCAGGCCATCTAGAAACCCTTCAAATTCATCAGCACCGACAATTTGTATGTTTCTGCGGACCCATGTTTGGGGAGCCGTATTATTATGGCTACACAGGGCTGACACATCATCTGGAGTATATCTAGCTATCCATTTTTCCAAAAGCCACTGTGGATGTGAGGTCTCAATGGACAAACGCTGAATATCATCTTCAGATTGATTCAGCAAATCTTCCAGTTCCAGCTTTTGAAGTTTGCGGAGGACCGCATTTACAAGCCCACTGGCCTGAGCTTGCTTAACCCGTTTGCTCAGAGCCACCGTTTCATTGATGGCTGCGTGTTCAGAAGTGTGCATGTATTTGAGCTGAAATGCCCCCATTCGCAGCAGGCTCTTAACAGCGTGTTGGGCTTTACGATAGCGGCCTTTAAAGGCGATACCAATCCAGGCATCCAGTTGGAGTTTCATCCTGGTCACACCATAGACAAGCTCCATAATCCAGCGTTTTTCCTGCTGGGTTAGCTCACCTTGTTGAAGAAAATTAGAGAGGAGTTCGTCAATTCCTGAAGAGGGGTCCTTCTCAGCTGCCAGAAGCGTCTTGTATGCCAGTTCTCGGGGAGTATTAACCAAGTGTTTCACCAGTTTCAATGGGGTAGCCCCGTAGATATGATGCTACATCCATGACTTTCTTGCTTTCGGGTTGGATGGATATGATCTCAAGGGCGTCCTCATGGCAAGCCACAGTAAAGGAATCTTCTGCGATTTGAATGATAGTGCCTGGAGTCCCCTGACCTTTCACTTTCCTGGTTGACAATATTTTTAGTAAGCCACCATCTCGGTAGGTATAGGCCCCTGGTTTGGGTGCAAATGCTCTGACCCGATTGTGACACTGCTCAGCACTTTCATCAAAGTGAATGAGACGGGTCTCAGAGGTAACTTTTGGAGCTGGACTCGCCAGGCTATTGTCCTGTTCCCCGGCAACCGCAGTCCCTCCAGCAATAAGGTTGGTGGTCTCGAGGACCAGGCCAGCTCCCATATTGCATAATTTTGCATATAGGGTATGCAGGTTATCCTCAGGAAGGATGGGAGTTTTAGCCTGTTTGATAATATTACCCGTATCCACGCGGCGTTTTAGAAAAAATGTGGTGAGACCTGTTTCAGAATCTCCATTGAGTAGGGCCCAGTGTATGGGGGCCGCTCCCCGATATTTGGGAAGCAGGGAAGCATGTAGATTAAATGATCCATATTTAGGGAGAGTAAAAACTGCTTCTGGTAAAATCCTGAAGGCCACAACCACAATCACATCGGGAGCATATGCTCTCAGTCTATCAATAAAATCAGGATCTGTAAGTTTTTCTGGCTGAAGTATGGGCAGGTTGCATTCCAGGGCTGCTGATTTCACAGCAGAAGGTCTTTCACGGCGTCCCCTACCCTGCTGCTTGTCTGGAACCGTTACAACAGCCTGGATAAGATGGGGGCTCTCATTCAACGCATTTAGGGCTGGAACGGCGAAATCAGGCGTTCCCATGAAAATTATTTTTAATGGCGTAGGATTATTCATAATATTTCAGACCATTTTGTCTCGCTGAAGAGAATAGACAGTCGTCTCAAAGCTCAGACCAAAAATGAGTGATATTTATATTTGATGGGGCATCCAGCCTGCCCTAGAGCTCAAAGTTTTCAGATGCTTCGACTTCTATTTCCCCGCTGGCAATCTTTTTGAGCGTTTTCTTGATGAGTGATTTCTTCAATGAGCTCAAATGATCTATAAAAAGTGTCTTTTCAAGATGATCATACTCATGTTGAATCACGCGGGCGAGGAAGTCATCAAATTCTTCATCATACTGCTTCCCGTCCATATCCTGGTATGTAATTCTAATACTTGTGGGACGGGTGATAATTTCACGAATGGTGGGAATGCTTAGACAGCCTTCTTCATATTCGTCTTTTTCATCTCCAAAATTAATAATCTGGGGATTTATAAAGACACGCCGGCCCTCATCTTCATCTACGGGTGAAAGATCTATCACAAATAGACGAATTGATTTATCAACCTGTGGTGCGGCCAGACCAATACCTTCAGCTGCATACATCGTTTCAAACATATCGGCGACAAATTTCCTCAGATCGTCATCAATCTGAGGAATCTCCTCAGTCTTTGTCCTGAGGACTTCATTGCCATAGGTTTGAATTTCGAACAGCATGATACTATTTAGTTTTCACCGTGGTTACAGCAGATCTACCAACATGAAGTTTGGTATCAGTAGCTGTTTTCACTAACAGTACATCATTGTCCTTAATACCTTCGATGGTTCCGTGAATTCCACCAGCAGTGACGATATGGTCACCTTTCTTGAGCTCAGTACGCATTTTTTCAGCGTCTTTTTGACGTTTGGTCTGAGGTCTGATGAGTAAAAAGTAGAATACACCGAACATCAAAATAATGGGTAGAAAGCTTAAAATTGGGTTTCCGGATTCTCCGCCTGATGGTGCTGCCATGAGCATAATGTTTGCGATCATAATAATGTTATAACTCCTCTATAATTAAAAAACCGCGCTAATCTAAACGGGGGTTAAGATCATTCCAACCTGCATCAACTATCCATCTCATTAATTCCTGATGAATCGCATCATATTATGCGAGGTGGACATGAAACTCCCATTAACAGAAGCGCAAAACTACAATATTTCGAGACAGTCTTCCCACCACTCACCGAAACTCCGTGATTTATGGACAATGGCTTCTATGCTACAAAGTGCTGGAGCGACGGCAACGGTTGTTTCTATTGCCTTATAACGCACATCCATTTCAATCCATAAAGCATCAAGTTTGTTTGATGCCTGGTTGGCAACAGCAGCAGCTGCACCGAAGGCAAAACCGAGATCTTCATTTTCGCTGTTGCGATGCCCCTGGATTTTAATTCTTAGCGTTCTTCCGTACATGATATCGTTCACTACCTCTGCAGAAATGAGAGTCGGAGCTGTTCTGTTCCGGGCAAAATATTTTTCCACAGTAATGGCTAAATGTCGATCCTGAATCTGGGCACTAAGCACGATTGGGAGCAGTACCAAGATTGAAAATAAATGTTTAAAGTATCTCTTCAATGGACAACCCTTTCATGAGTAATTGATGATATTCATGATGTAATAATGGGCTGAGTTTACATTCACAAGTCATAGATTTCCAATAAGTATTTTGACAAATACTTGGGCAATTTTCCAGACAGGCAAGTTGCTTGTAAACCTTTAATATTCACTTGCAGCCCCTTGGTTTGATTCTATATTATCAGTAATGATTACTACTTAATTTATTGGGGTGAACCCAAACAACTAGAGGGAGATATAATTCATATGTTAGTCACAAGACCAGCACCAGATTTTAAAGCAACCGCCATCATGGGCGACAATTCATTCAAGGAAATCAGTTTAGCTGATTATAAGGGTAAAAAAGTAGTCCTATTCTTCTATCCCCTTGATTTCACGTTTGTATGCCCAACCGAAATTTTGGCCTTTAACCACCGTCTCGCAGATTTTGAAAAGCGTGGTGTACAGGTTCTTGGTTGCTCAGTAGATTCAAAGTGGAGCCATTATGGCTGGAAGAACACTGACATCAAAAACGGTGGTATCGGCGATATCCAATATCCAATCCTTGCAGATATTGAAAAGAAGATTGCCAGATCGTATGATGTACTTAAAGGATCCACACCAGCAGCTGTTTTGACAGAAGATGGTGAAGAAGAAACCACAGTAAACGGCGATGTAGCTTTAAGAGCTTCTTTCCTGATTGATGAGGAAGGCATTGTTCGTCATGCTGTTATCAATGATTTGCCACTGGGTAGAAATGTTGACGAGATGCTGCGAATGGTTGATGCACTTGCTTTTAACCAGGAACATGGTGAAGTTTGTCCTGCTGGATGGCAGGAAGGTGATGACACCATGCAGGAAAACTTTGCAGGTGTTGCTTCATATCTGGAGAAAAACGCAGATAAGCTTTAATCACGCCTCCGAATAAAAATAAAAAAGCTCCGATTTACTCGGAGCTTTTTTTTATATATAAAATGTGAAGGACTGATTAAACAGTCATGATATCATCTTCTTTGGCCTTAACTGCATCATCAATTTCTTTGATAAATTTGTCAGTCATTTCCTGAACATTTGCAGTGGCTCGCTTAGAGTTGTCCTCTGAGATTTCAGAATCTTTCTCGGCTTTTTTAATATGATCATTGGCATCCCGACGAACATTACGGATTCCAATACGACCTTCTTCGGCCAGCTTATGCATGTGTCTGATAAGCTCCTGTCGACGTTCATCATTTAAAGCAGGAATCGGAATACGAATATTGACACCATCATTGGCGGGGTTTAAACCCAGGTCAGCGGCCATGATTGCTTTTTCAATCTCTGCCATAAGACTTTTATCCCAGGGCTGGACCACGATGAGACGAGGTTCAGGAACGCTTAAATTTGCGACTTGATTCAGTGGGGTTGGATTACCATAGTATGGAACTTTAATGTGCTCTACAAGGGTTACAGAGGCCCGGGCACTACGCAAACCGGTAAACTCATGTTTTACGTGCTCCACAGACATATGCATTCTATGATCAACATCTTTAAACAATTCATTCAGCATGATTACCTCCAACTACAGATCCAATGGCAGCGCCTTGTATCACTTTTAATAAATTTCCTGGAATTTCCATATTAAAGACATGAACCGCAAGATTATTTTCGCGACAAAGCGCAAAAGCTGTCTGATCCATTATTCGTAAATTTTTATTCATCACTTCATCATAACTCAAATGGGGTAAGTACTTGGCATTGGGATCCTTTTCGGGATCAGCTGAATAAATACCATCCACGCGCGTGCCCTTAAGGAGTACATCTGCTTCGATTTCAACGCCCCTTAAAGCAGCGGCAGTATCTGTGGTAAAAAATGGATTGCCCGTACCGGCAGCAAAGATGACAACTTTTCCTGAAGAGAGTTCCTCAAGCGCTTTCCTTTGAGAAAAAGGTGCAGCGATTTCGTTCATTTCTATAGCTGTGAGGACGCTGGACTTCATTCCCCGGCGTTTGATTGCATCTCCCAGGGCAACTGCATTGATCACGGTTGCCAACATACCCATATGGTCAGCTGCAACCCGATTCATATCTTTAGCTTTTTGAGAGAGCCCACGGAAGATGTTACCACCCCCAATAACGATTCCGACCTCTACCCCCATCTCAACGACAGCCTGGAGGTCTGATGTCATCTGATCGAGGACATGTGTATCAATAGAAAGAGCCGAATCACCTGCTAGCGATTCACCACTTAGTTTAAGGAGTATACGCTTGTAGATCGATCCGGCTGACATATTTCCGCCTATATTTTATAGGATTATTCTGCGCTGGCGACAGACTCTCCGACTGCAAAACGCTGGAAGCGTGTAACAGACATGTTTTCACCAAGGGATGAGATAGTCTCATTGAGCAGATCTGTAATCGTTCTATCGGGATCTTTTACAAAGGGCTGTTCCATCAGAACAACTTCTTTATAATATTTTTCCAAACGACCAGTAACAATTTTTTCAACGATGGCTTCAGGTTTGCCTTCATTCAAAGCCTGAACTTTGAATATCTCAGCTTCCTTATCCAAATCAGCAGTAGAAACGTCTTCACGTTTTACAACATCTGGACCTGCAGCAGCAATATGCATGGCAATGCTATGACCCAGTTCCAGAAACTTTTCGGTCTTAGCAACAAAATCAGTTTCACAGGCGATTTCAACGAGGGCACCCAGTTTACCACCAGCGTGGATATAACTGAAAACCAGTCCTTCTTTGGTGGCGCGTCCGACTTTTTTAGCGGCTTTTGCCATTCCTTTTTTACGAAGGAGTTCGATTGCCTTTTCAATATTACCATCGGCTTCGGCAAGTGCTGATTTGCACTCCATCATGCCGACACCAGTTTTATCACGCAGCTCTTTTACCGCAGCAGCTGTTATAGCCATTCTACATATTCTCCAGGTTTAAAATTTTCGAGTCTTAAGCGGTTGCTTCTTCAGTTTCTTTTACGTTGGAAATGCCCTTTGCTTCCAGAATTGCGTCTGCAAGGTTTCCCATCAGTAAACGAACAGCCTGAATAGAGTCATCATTTGCTGGAATTGGAATATCAACTTTGCGCGGATCAGTGTTTGTATCAACAACTGCTACAATAGGAATTTCCAGTCGAAGAGCCTCGGCAATAGCGATGGTCTCTTTTTTTGCATCGACAACAATGACTACATCAGGAAGACGTCGCATATCCTTGATACCACGATGCTGTGTCTGTAAACGGTTACGTTCACGAGTACGCATCAGCAGTTCTTTTTTAGTCAAGGTCTCTGCAACACCACTGGTTTCGTCTTTTTCAAGCAAGTGCAAGCGCTTGATAGATTTTTTTATGGTCATGAAGTTTGTCAGCGTTCCACCTAACCAGCGTTCAGTAACATGGAACATACCACAGCGATCGGCTTCTTCTTCCACAACTGTTTTTGCGGCCTTTTTCGTAGCTACGAAAAGAATGGATCCACCTTTTTTAACTGTCGAACTTACCAGATCAATGGCTTGGTTCAGCTGTTCTATTGTCTTATAAAGATCAATGATGTGAACACCATTTTTCTGGGTG
>JABIFX010000008.1 GCA_018650445.1 Fidelibacterota bacterium | reverse complement strand
TTCTTTTGATCGCTTTTACTCGTCTCTCTACTTCTGACTTTGGGCTCATTATTGGCTCCTTTTTCGGGTTGTTAGCCGCCCAAAGTATCTCTTATTTATTTAGATCAAATGAACCGAATTGGTCTGACTCCACACAATCTTTTAGCAACAATCCCGGCCTTCAAGAAACAAGTAGATGGGTTTTATCCAGAGCTCATTGATACATTGCTGAATGAAACGAGACTACTTAAAAAAGAACAAAATGAGATCTTGCCTCTAGATGTAAATTATTTCATGGCATGGTATCATCTTATCCGGAAGCACCAATTAAAGACATATGAGGCATTTGCTCTGTTGGCGTGTTTCTGGATAAAATATGATGGGGATCGTGGTGCACAGCGTTATGAGATTGCTGTACTCACGGGGTATGATCAACGAAAAGCGGCGAAGTCACTTCATGTCCTCAAAGAGAAAAAGCTCTTAACGACAAAATTTTCGAAGGTTGATGGCAAGGAATATTACCATATCCCAAATAGGTACTTTTATAAAAAGGCTAAAGAGGGCTTTACCATTCGAGATAAGTGGGAACTTGAATTCGTAAAGCCTGAAAAAACATTTTATACAGAAATAAACCCCTTAGATAGTATTGAAGAGATTCGGTATATTGGGTATTCAGTTCCTCGATTTGACATGCAATTGAACCCACTCGTTCATCGAGCAGGGATGGGAATTGTCTATGTTAGTTCAAGCGTACTTTCAATGCAAGTCATCGTCGTCTCTATGCTAAGCAGATCTCAACTAAGAGAATGGCTATCGATAAGCTACCCTAGAAATGAAGCAAGGGTGCTCAACGATTTAAAATCAAATGTACAAAAAACATTCGATAATGCTTTCAAACCAACTTCATCCTCGAATCAACATTTTGAGCAACTAGAAAATATTTTACCAATTCTCCAATACATCAGTAAAAGAGAATTCATGTTGAATATCAGTCATCTCGAGGCTCTCATAGAAAAGGAAAGTGATACCAATATCAAAAAATTGGCCGAAAGGTTACGGAACAATGTGTTGAGATCGGGATCGCCATCAATTCAATTTCGCCCGAGTCTTATCGGCAGAAGAACTCACAAAATTTATTTCAAAGATCCTAGCCCGCAGAACATACCGAAGAAGATTAGATCGGCTTTTGTTGCAAAGCCAGGTTACACCTTTCTCATGATAGATATTGCTCAATTTGATTTGAACATCATCAAGGGATTAGCAAATCAATTGGCCAATGAGAAAGGAATGGAGCAAATCAAAGGTTTGTCATATGAAGAAATTGCTGATATTGCTAGTATCAGCCGTGAGAAAGCCAAAAATACGTTCCTGCGATTTACTTATGGTGCCATAGAGAATTCAATTGTTAGGGGTGTTGGTCTTTCACAACAGGAATATTCAAAGATAAATACATATTTACTTGGTCTGGAGTGCCTTGAAGAATTCAAGGATTCTCTCAGCCGTGAAGTTCATAGGAATGGGGCAACGCTACCTACACCATTAGGATGGAGAATAGCAATTCCAAAAAGGAAAGCAAGACTCGGTCTAAATTATTTGATCCAGGCAGTTGGAGCAGAAATTTTCCGAAAGTGGTTACTTCTTATCCATGAGGAAGACCTGAGCGTTTTTCTAGTTAACCTCATTCAGGATGAAGCAGTTTTTGAAATACCAAAAGATCTGGATCTCCACGTAATTGTATCTCAGATATACAGATTATTACAGGAAGCTACTCACTCTCTGGTTAAGGAAATTGATTTCACAATAGTGGCTAAAGTAAATGAGGCTTGGGATACAAAATCAGCCGTAACAATTCAACTCACTTCTTAATAGTTATATCAGCACCCTTCACAATCTTCTGAATTGCTTCACCAAATTTATCCTGAGCCTTTTCATAATCTCTAATTCGAGAACGTAGATTGCTAGCATCACTCGAATTGAATTTGTACAGTGAACCGCAGCGGCGGCACTTCGCTTCTTTACGACTAAACATATCATAATATGATAGTTCAATATCCTTACTACATTTTGGGCATGGTAATGTAGTTTTTTGTTTCTCCAGTTGACTCATTCAGATCTCCTCTATATTATTTTGCTGTTCCTATCACATATTCAAACAGTCTGTTAAAAAGTTTTTGTATTAATTTATCATCCACTGCTAATAATTCAGAAAGATCAATCATCGTGTCACCAAACCCTGTAAGACTCTCTGATTCAACTGCCTTAATGATTTTATCAATATCAATTGAATCAAGAAAAATCGGGGCTAAATACTCCTCAAGAGCAAGCTCATCTATTTGAATTCTGAAAATGAACGGGCTAGTTTTCAGGGTTACAAGACTACCAATTTGCTTTCGATTGTGCACTATGGTCACATACCGTTTTCCCGACATCCGATACTCAAATTTGCCACTCGTGATCCATTTTGATTTTTTAAATAGACCAACGATTTTTGAGAATTTTTTCCCAACATCATTTGTGACCAAAAACTCAAAGAAGGTATCAGTTGGTTGTTTAAAGTCTGAAGTTGAGGCAAGTCGAGCAACTCTAAGAATATCATGTACGGGTGCAAGCTCCTTCTGGCTGATATGACCATCATTATCACTATCTAGAAGGTCATAAAATAGATCAAAGTAAGCAGATACATTACTTTTAAGCTGGTCTAGGTTAGGTGTTCTATCATAGAGTTTGTCAATGAACGGGATCTTATCAAGAAACTCCCAATCCTCAATGTTCTTTATAGTAGCTGGTGTTGGTGATTTTACAAAATAATTAAATATTTCAGGCCATGCAACTTGCATACAAAGCAGGGCATATAATATTTTTCTCTGAAGATCAGAATCCTTCGTCTTGCTGGATGCGTGTCTTCCCCTAATCAATCGAATAAGTTTTGAATAATTGATGATTCTCTTGATACTTCTAGGATTTCGTCCTACGGTACAGGAAGTAACTTCCTCATAGAATTCGACATCCTGGTCTTTAACTGAGAAGTCTGTATTCACGAGTAATGTTCTGATATAATTGCCCAAATCGTAGCTTGTTGAAGGCATCGTAAAAGGCAATTGTATGATCTTATCAAAAAATGACTTCCCACTTATTTTCTGGAGGTCCTGTCCCAATTTCTCAGCCATTCCAATCTGTACCACTTCATAGTCTACAGCTAAAAGGAATACACAGTTCTCTACATCAAGAAAATTCTTTATAGACTCTAATAATTCCAAAGCCTTCAAAGGCTTGACCCTGTCTAGATCGTCGATGAAAAATACTAATTTATCAAAATTATTATCTTCAACGACGAAGTTAACTAACTCCTGGAATGATTCTTTAAACTTGAGCATTACTGATGATACGTCCTGGTATTCGACTTGAGCCTCAGGCGAATCATCATGGCCTTTGGCGTCTGAGGCACTAACACCAAAACCAAAGGCACTAAATCGCGCATGTTTTAGAACATTTCCAATTTTTCCAGCAACTTCCTTAAATTTATTTTCATCTTCATTAATGTTGAATTGAGCCTTTATTTGATCAAGCAGCCCCTTGATTACCGCTAATCCTAAATATTCTTCCTGACCAAAAAGCGAATAGTGCCAAGTGTTGAACCAAATAATACCATATGGTGAATTTTGTGCTCCCTCCAAATATGCCTTTATCATATTCAGCATACTTGTTTTTCCAATCCCCCAGTCCCCTTGCAAGCCTATTGTCATGGGTGTCTCACAAGTTTTTACAAATTCGGTAAGGGCTCTTGCATAATCTTGAGTACCAAGATTATCTCTTTCCTGAATGTTTTTTTCTAATCCTTTATTCCCCAATCTGGGATAAGTGATTGGTGTGTCGTTGAAAATATTTTGTGTGTCCTTATTGCTCATTATGGCTCCTTACGTTCATGAAGGGTCTTTTCCATTGGCATCGAGATTCTTAATTAGGTCGTCTAATTAATGGCGTTCACATATGAATTCAGTTCACTCTCAAGCAACTCGTAATAAAGCTTTAACCCTAGATTTGCCTCCAACTTCCCAGATTCATCAAAGATGTCTATAAATGCTACCTGACAATTACGGTCTTTAAATTTGTCGTTTCTAAACGGTTTTTTATCTACAGAATCGATGTTTGTTTTTGGATAAAGCAAAATACTCAATTCAGTATTGTAGTGTAGATTATACACAAACATTTGCTTCAAATCAGCATCGGAAGGAGTGTTGTTTTTTAAAACCTTCCATTTGGTGTCAATAACCAGTCTCGAATCTTCAGATTCAATAATAATATCTGCTCTTAGTCCTCTTGATTCCCAGAATGGCGTTCTGGTCTGATCCCGAACGCTCACTATCGGAATATCTGGATCTGATTGAACCGCTTTTAGTTTTCGATAAACATAATTTTCAAATAGCAGGTTCATATCAAACATGATTGCCAAAACATTCTCATTCCCTCCTTTTAAGTCAGGGTTGAATCGCAGAATGATGAGCTTTGCTAAATTGATTGCCTCTTTGTATCGTTTAGTATTTCTATCGTAATGAATATTTTCAAACCACTGAGGTGTGATAATCTCTTCAGTAATACCATCTAGATTGTTTAATAGCTTAATAATACGAGTATTGTGTGAGGGACTATGTGATATGGTTTTCAGAATTTGGAGAGCTTTCAATAATATCTGATTAAGCCGATTATTTAAATCGAATATTTTGTGTTCAACATAAAATCTTTCTTTATGGAACGCATTTCGACGAACATGTTCAGTAAATAGAATTTTACCCTTCACCATAGGCAAGTTTTCTCTCTGAGATCTATAGTCCTTTCTAAGTCCATGCTTGAGAAGGGTTTCAACCTCTGTTAAAAAGAGATCATAGTATAGATCCAATATGGAAGCTGATTTTAGCTTTAGACGAGCGTATGAGATCGCATTGAGCTTGATTAGTTTGCATTCCTGAAGCATTGATATTAAAGCATTATGCCATTTTTCTTTAGAACTGTCACTATCTAGAGCGACATCCGCTTTCGGCAATATTTCAATAGTTAGGTTTTTTACTTGGATGACACCAACGTAATTGGTGAATCGTATCCTTTGATTTCCAACTGAGTAATACTTTTCCCTCGTTTTGTAGCCGTATTTTTCTAAAGCTTTAAAGTGAGAGACGTTAAATTGAGAATTATCCCCCACTCGAAGTGTCTGGTACTCATAAACTTGAATAATATTTTGATTTGAACTATTCATAAATGGATTTGAATGATTCTAAATCCCATGAATTCGAGTCTTTAAAAATATAAATGACTTTGTCGTTATACTCTTCATAATCTTCCTCCATATCCCTGGATAAAAACTTTACGGAGTCTTTTTTCTTCTCCACAAATTTATCACCCAGTACAATGCGAATTTTTCCCCAATCACCGTAGAAGTATTCTTGCAGTAGCGGAAGAATCTTATTCTCAAACACAGTTTTTAATTCATCCCGTGGCTTATCACGATCCGAAATACCCATGAAGTATGAATGCCCTATGCAGTAATCTTTATCTAGCAATTTTTCTATTCGACCATTTATGGCTGTCAACAAGGCTGATAAATCAACCCCTTTGCATTCATATTCAGGTTGACTCAAGATTTCAGGCTGGGGTAACATTTCTACGAATGAAAAACGTCTTCTAAGTGCAGTATCCAATGCTTCTACAGAGCGATCAGCGGTGTTCATCGTACCGATTATGTACAAGTTAGGCGGAACGCCAAATTCTTCCCCAGAGTACGGTAATTTTGCTGAGATAAAGTTATCTTCACCAATTCTCTTATCATCTTCAATCAGTGTTATGAGCTCGCCAAATATATTAGCGACATTTCCTCTATTTATTTCATCAATAAAGATAGCGTAATCATTGTCTCTATCTTTATTCGCCTCTTGAACAATTTGCTTAAACAGCCCTGGTTTAATTTCATAGATGACTTGCTTCCCCGTCTCGGGATTATTCTCATCCTCATGAATTATCGGTTTAATACCTTCAATAAAATCTTCATACCCAAATGATTGATGAAATGTCGTGAATATATATCGCTTTTTCTGCTCCGTCCTGGGTACATAGTTGTCTATTTCTGATTTTATTTTTAGTAGGTCGGGAACCTGTTCTTCGACCTGGTCAATTAATATTTCCCATTCTGAGTTCTCATTTTTATTGAAAACTTGAATCTGTGACCTCTTGCTTACATTCACATGTTTACACTCATCAACCGTATGACTTTGTAGCTGCGACCATATTGTTGGAGTTATCGTTTTTGATACAGATGTAGCCATTTTACGTCTGACTAGCTCATGATCAGCTATATTGGCAACTTTGGTCTGCCCCAATTCCATTACTGCGACAGCTATTGCTTCCCACCACGAAAGTTTATCAGCTACGTTCGCAACAAATTCCTCACGAGTTATGATATTCTCAAAACTTGTGAAATACTTAAAATAGTTGTTTTTGAGGGTATATGTTTTCCCTGTGCCTGGAGGTCCGTAGAGTATAGTATTCTTAGATTTGAATATCTTCATAGCACCCTCACTCCTTGTTATCAATTTCTCGAATACGTCATTTTCAAAATCCTTATTAGTAAGCCTTTTATGCGGATTTTTACGATTACGATTTAATTCTATAGCCATGCTGTTGCGAAGTAATTCCTCAAACTCATCAATCTCTGGTGCTTCATTCCAATAGGCTTCAGTCTCACCTTTGTAATCGCCAAAAGGATCACTCTTAGATGACAATTTATCTTGTGATATAAATGAGAAGTATGTCTCCCCTCTTTTCTTCTGAATACAAAACGTATAACGGCTACCGATAATAAAAGCCAATCGATTACGATATGAGCGAATATTGAAACTGATTCTCTCATCAGTGGCTTTAAGATCCTTATTCTGGACAAAAGTTTTGAGTATGGAAAAATATTTTTGAACTTTATTATTATCTAATGCCTTTATTATCTCATGATAAGCACCTTCATTCATGGACTCAGCCATAGTAAGGATGGTATCATATTCATCTTTTGTGGCTGTGAAGTTCGTACCCTGATGCCCAATGTTTAATCCTTCTAACTCAATAAGTTGATCCTTCAGAATAGGGTTGTGAAGGAGATTGTGAGTAACATTAATTTCAGCTTTAAGATCACTCTGATTCTTACCTTTCCACAGATGATCATCGGTTGAATATTCTTTGATTTGGGGCTCAGATGTTACCTCAGCAAGAGCATAACAGCCCGAAGATTTACCAGAAATCCAAATTATCACCTTATCACCTATTCCAATTTTATCTTTATGAGCGGCAATAGTCCAGTCAGATAGAAGTCCTTGCTCAAGTGCTGTCTCGAAATCATATAGACTCGGGTTAGATTGAAAAATCCAATAATTTGGTTCAACGTTTTGATCTAGCGATTGATAAAGAATATCCTGTGCCAACAACAAGTGATTTGATCCGTCATAATACTCAGGAATGAGATCTTTAACTTGATCAATTAAACCTTGGTCAGTTTCGATGTAGTTTTTAACAAATTCATCAATAAGCTGCAAATAGTGTGAGTATTTCTGGTTCTTTTTTGCAAGTGCAATACCCAACAATTTGCAGTATTTTCTATAATATGAAGCCTTATAGAATGTGTATTTCTTTGGATTGTGAAGAGTGAGATAGGTTGCAATGGAACGTTCGTCCTGGTGGTGCTGAAGTGTTTGTTTTAAACCTCTATAAATTTTTAGAGTTCTAGAGTTAAATAATTCGATTCGTTCAGACAAATCAATGTTTTCGTCAAAAAGAATTTTGAACAGCTCTTTTACTTCCTCGGGCTTCTCTCTCGTAATATGATTGATAACGGCTATACTCATGGCATAGAGCATGTTTCCGAACTTAATGCTTTTGATTTCGTGTTGAAAATTATCGACTGAGGTATCAGGGCGCCCCTCATATTCTCGTATCAGCTCCCACTTGTATATTTCATCCTTTAATCGTGTATCTGCTATGTGTGACTTATAATCCTCAATTAATTTTTTAACTGGATCTTGTTTCGGTACTATTGTGAAGCCTATTTGTGTGAGCAGTTTGAATGCAGGTTTATCCATACCCGCTGAAAATTCAGAGGGTTCCAATTCGATTCCATTTGCAAACCTGTTAGCAATTGAGATTACCAGCTTTGGTGGGTAAACTTTATCCTCAAAGAGAAGGTTGTAGGTGGAGGAATGTCTTCCCTTTCTTATTCCTTCTTCATCAATTTCTTTCAATGCTAGTAACAGGTGTTCTTTAGTAATATTGTCTGGAATCATTGATTCATTTCCTCTATAGTAATCCTACCCACATATCAGAACCTATAACGCTTTTACCTTTGGCCTAAAGAACGCATCCATTTTCTCAAGTCTTTCTAGAATCCACTGGAATTGATTTGGCCAATCTGATTTGTCGTCAATCTCAGCATACTTTTGTATATATGCCCAACATACCTTGCGTCCTTCCAGTTCATCCCAAATCAACGCTGAATCAATCTTTTCATAGGAATCAGACTCATTACTCTCCCGCAGTTTTTCAAAATTCTCTATAGCGTCATTTCCATCAATTAGAAACTCTACTCGAATAAAATTATCTCGTACACTGTGAGTAGCAGCCATGTGGAAATTGCTTTTACCAATAGCATAGTTTGTCCAATGCTGCGGAGATGGCTTTTGTGATTTTATGTTTGTATCAGTTGATTCAAAATATTCTCTCATGGCTGTCCAGTAAGCTAGATTTTTTGATTTAGCTTCAGTCAGTTGGCTATGTCTCTTGCTACTATTTATCGCTTTGGTCCAGTCATTTGGCTTAGAAACCATCTGGAACATGGGAGCGGGTACTGAATCTCCGATTTGATAGGCTTCAACCTCAAATCCAAAAAAGCGAATATCTTCATCTGTAATTCTATTTAACCAATCCAAAGCAGCACGATGTTCTTCTGTAAATTTCTTCGCAATCCAAATGATGGTCACTGCTTCCAATCCTGCTGCATATGTCATTAACTGGCCAAGGTGATTATGATCAGTTCTCTCTAGTTGATTTTCCACTAGAACATATGTGTCATCTATAGTGCTTTTACAGAGGATGTCTGCCCGAAAAGGTCCAACACTTTTCTCTTCACTAATGACTTCTAACTCAATACCAATTGCTTGTGATAAGGACTCGATATTCTCTTCTGCGGCTAACCAGGGTGTGAAGTCTGTGGCCTCTCCCTTCCAAAGCTTCCGCAGTTCCACTTTCTTTAGTTTACCAATTTTCATGAATTCCTCCCCAACAGGTTAAAAGTATTGCTAATCGATATCAAGCCACTCTCCAACACCGCTCACGCGAATGATATTCTCAATGAGGGCATCCAATCGTTTGGGATAGCCCCAATGCGCATAGATGGAGTGCTTCTCAGATCCAATTTCAATACTAATATTTATTTGAGTGCCATCTAAAATATCTCCAAAACCCTGATCGAGTGTCCCTTCTGGTGTAATATATAATTCGGACGCTCTTGAATATTCAGAATTCATTTCAAAGAATCCTATCTCCATTGCCTCAGCGATCATTTCCCGAACTATTTCTGAAGATACATGCAGTGGTTGGTCATTATTCCAACGAGAATAGCCATGTGGTCCAATCATTACTTCCCCTGTACCGATAATAGTGAGTTCAAAATTATCTTCAGGATCAGTGAAAGTGTTTCTAGTCAAATGGATTTGAATATCCTTTAGAGCTACAGGAAATGTGATCATCCTAATCTAAGCCACCATTCCCCTCACAAACAGATCCATAAACTCTTTCATCTCAAAGACCGTTCTCCAATTCAGTTTTATGCACTGGATTCTTACCGATGAATAGTTCATAGCTACTCAGGGGATTTCTCTTCCATCGACCTTCTTGCATATTCCCCTCTGGTGATTGTTTTTTCAGGCTTGGGATTATCTAGGGGCTCACCACCCAGCAGTACTTTAATATCCTCCAAGAGTTCATTTTGATCTTCAAGGAGATTGATTCTTTTGTTGATCTTCCAATACCATGCCCAGAACTCTCTTATAAGCAGAAAGAATCCAAGCACTGCCAAACCCCAAATAATCGGTATATATTGTGGATCCATAATGTCTCTCCCCTCGGTTAATAATGAATGTCAGCAGTAAGCTCTATACTTTGATTCTCATCGCAGAGAAATACATACTTGCCATTTCGGACTAAATCTAGGAGTACTTTTCTCCCGGGATGATGTGTACTAGAGGATTTCGCAGATGCAACCCAATTGTAACAATTTGGGAAATCTGATAACATCTTTAAATTCCAATTTCGATTAGATCCATGATGCGGTAAAAGTCCTACAACAACATCATCTGATTTATTGGCGTAATATTGACATATTTCATCTACGTACTTTTTATTATTCTTATCTCGTGTATTTAAATTTATATCCCCAGTGAGTAAATGTCCGAAATATTTCTCGCCGAAACTCGATCGGTTGTATGGCCAAAAAACAAATGGGTACATTATTGGGGACCAACGATAGGTAATTTTCTTCTGGTTCCTTGGACCATGATACAGTAACAATGAGGTATCATTTCGATGATCAGAATTTGTAGGATAACCATTTGATATATAGCCTCTTGTAGCTTGATTAAGAATAGCATTAAGCACTTGAGACTGATTCCTTGGATCAATCCCATTTTTGAGAAGATGTTTCAGGAATCTGTATAGATCTGAGAATGATGTTGGGGGTCTGAATATTTGAAATTCCCATCTCTTGTCCATGACCCAATTTCCATAATACTCTAGATATTTCGCTCTGTTAGAAGGAATTTTATAGCCATCATCCCCAAGGATAAAATCTGGGATGTCACTATCTTCTAATAATGAATCGATATCCCTGCCTTCTTTATTGGGATGTGGCTCAGGAAATTCAGGTTCAAAATCAATGTTGTTTTCATCATCAGGTGGTGCAGAGCCGACTACAATGATCTCATCAATATCTGTAAGTTCTAATAACGTACCAGTCGGATCTGCTAAAAATCTATGATACGAAGCGCTAGCTTCGCTATGCTGAACCGAAAGGTATAATCTTTCAACCGGAGTCAAGTATGGAATTAGTAATCTCTTTACTCGAGTGTTGATAAGAAGTGTATCAAGACCTGAAACATGATCATCATGAAAATGAGAAATTATGAGTAAATCAAGAACACCTGATATTCCATTTTTAAAATTGTTTATTTCTGTTGTCAATGGTTGTTGTGCTTTTGAGCCACAGTCATAGACCATATTGAAATTGTCCAGCTTCATCGAATAAAACAAACCCTGGCCTACAGAATGAAACACTGATTCACAATGAATATTGCGACTTTTGTATTTACATCTCATTGTTTTGATGAATCCAATTGTTGCTTTTCTTCTATGGGGTGAGGTTCCTCCTCCGGAACTTGAATATTGAGAATATCACCAGGCAAAGATTCCAGCTCAAATTCCTCACGAATTACTGCAAATAAATCTTTCATTGAAGAACTAACTAATTTGCTAGCAGAAGCCATTTCACGATGACCTTCATTTCGCCAATCGGGGTCAGCCTGTGTATCATCTCGTTTTTCTCTTCCAAATACATAGTTGTCAATTCCTTTTATTAGTTGACCGGCAGCATTGTAAATATTTGAGGGAATATTTATGGAATTCTGTCTCATGAACTCGAGATATTCATCATACTGTGTCTTAAAATCAGCTCGAAGCCCCTCCTCTTTGTCATTTCCCGGCCAAAGAATATTCCAATGGCCAGCAATCCAGATTGCTTTCTCCCAAATTTCACCAGTGATTTCATACATTTTTTGCATAGCTATTTGCTTAAAGCCGTAACCTGCTTGAATGCCTTGTTCAATAATTTGGAATTGTTGATCTGCTTTTCTCTCCATCTCTGAGAATTTCTGATCTGATTTTCTTACCATCTCTGAAAATTGCTGATCTGATTTTTTTATAGTCTCTGAGAATTGTTGTTCAGCAATTCTGGATATTTTCCTGAAATGTTCATCAACAATTATTTTTATGCCCCAACCAATAAGACCTAATGCAAATGCAATAACACTTTCTGGTTTTTTCCCTAATGACCATAACTGGACGATCAAAACAACCATCACAATCGTAGTTAACATCATTAGAAATGTTCCCTTGGAAGAAATCTTCATTTCGATTTTATTACCCATCGAGGTTTTCTCCTAATCTTTATCGTTGGGAAGCGACCATATCATGCTTTTACTAAATCGCCATCCCACTCACAAACACATCTACCTCTTTTTGTTATTTAGATTTCTTTATATCCGCACGTTCAGCTTCCATCTCTTTGAAGATTTGTTTCAATTTTTCTATCCGTTCATCACTATATGGAAGTGGCAATTCTTCCTCAAGTTCCTCCTCTGGCATGCCCTCATCTTTGGCCTTCTTTCGTAACAACAATTGAGTGACAGCATGAGCTGCATCTGCTTGCTCTAATTCCTCAAAAACATGTGCATGGTCAGTAATCACCAATTCTCGATACTCTCTTTCCTCTTCTGTGTCCGCTTTTGGAAGGGGCGTTCCATATAAAACTTCAGTAAATATTCGATCCTTTGTTTCGTCTGTTAATGCCATTTTGTCTGACTCCATTTTTCTATATTTTGTCACGCCGCCATCCCTCGGACAAAAACCTCAACGAATGTCTTCATCTTGGCAATAATACGCTCACCAATCTCTTTGGCTTGCAAGACACTGGGCTGATTATCCAGGCACTGGAGGACATCCTGCATGATGGGTGGGTTTTCATTGAAGATGTAGGCGGTAACAAGTGCTTGAAACTGATTATGATCAAGGTGTTCCTCTTCACAGAGCTGACCTAAAGCCAGCACTTGCTGGTCATGCCAGTACTTTTCAAACTCATCCTGGATCATATCGGCATCATGAATAAAAGGCAGGTTCTTGTCAATGAACTTCTCAATCAACTCACGTTTGCTACGGAGCTCCACTTCCCCATCCAGAATATCCATGAGATTTTTACGCTGTTGAGCTATCTCTGAAAGTTGGCTCTGTTTGAGTCTAGCTAACAGCTTCAGGATATAGGCCACATTGATCTCATCCCGATGGATCAACTCCAACTCAAAATCAACATCATCTAGAATGGATGTCTTCTCCTTATGATGGTCAACCTTGACCTTCTCATAGAGATCCAGATACTTGCTCTTATAGTCTTCAAATGCCTGACTGCTCATAGGCAGATCATCCCAGGTGAACTCAACATAGGAACCCAGAACATTCTTGATCCGCATCATCTCACGGAAGGCTTGAATAAAGGCCAGTTCTTCTTCTTCACTGGGTAGATCGTCAACACTCTGTACCGTGGGTACCAGGCTGAGAAGTTTTGCAAACGCCGCACTAAAAGACCTGACGATCACCTCATAAGGCGGTAGAAGAATAATTTCTTTTGCATTCTTATCTGAGAACAAAGCGATAGCTTCATCTGTGGACTTTTTCAGATTTCGGAAGCACATGATATTGCCCTGGGACTTCCGTTCGTTCAGGATTCGATTGGTGCGTGAGAATGCCTGGATGAGCCCATGGTATTTCAGGGTCTTGTCTACATAGAGGGTATTGAGCTTAGTTGCATCAAAACCAGTGAGAAACATGTTTACTACCATGAGAATATCCAGACGGTCCTTATCCTGGAAGCTGGCTTTTTCACGCTCCTTGATGCGTTTACTGATGTCCTTGAAATAATTCTCGAATTGTTGACTGTCTCTGGTATTGAAACTGGTGCCATACATGGCATTGTAATCAACCATGATGCGATCCAGGGCTTCTCTGTGTGTGGCTGACTGATAGGCAAATTGAGGCTCTGCTGCCATGGGGTAGTCATCCTGAAGGATGCCCGTCGCATCTGGATCATCAGGGTTAGCGCCGTAGGTGAAGATGGCGGCAATCCTGAGATTGTGGTCCTTTTGTTTAAACACATCGTAGTACCTGATCAGATTATCAATACTACTCACCGCAAACATGGCTGTAAAGTCACGGTTATGTGTTTTCTGGTTGTGGTATTGGAGGATGTAGTCGGCGATCTTATCCAAGCGAGCAGGGTCATTATAGACTTCCTGCTTATCAATATCTTCAACCTCAATATCGATGAAGGTGTTGCTCTTCTGTTTGTATCTGCCCAGATACTCTATATTGAATTTGAGGACGTTCTGGTCCTTGATGGCATCCGTGATCACATACTTATGTAGGCATTCTCCGAACAGATCATGGGTGGTACGCTTCCCCAATTCATTAGCATAGGCATTCATAGCAAAGATGGGTGTGCCAGTGAACCCGAAGAGTTGGATGTTCTTAAAGAAGCCCGTAATGCGCTTATGAGTCTCTCCAAACTGACTCCTATGGCATTCATCAAAAATAAAGACGATGCGTTTATCTACCAGATGCTGAATGGCTTGGCGATGGTTGCTCTTCATGATAGCGTTATTGAGCTTCTGGATGGTGGTTACGGTAAGCTTGCTGTCATCATTGAGTTGTTTGACCAGGGAACGGGTATTGTTGGTGACATCCACCGAATCAGGTTTAAAGCTGTTAAACTCCTTCATGGTCTGGTAGTCAAGGTCTTTACGGTCAACCACAAAGACCACCTTATGAATGCCTGGTAGCTCCATGACGATCTGGCTGGCTTTAAATGAGGTAAGGGTCTTACCAGAGCCTGTGGTGTGCCAGAAATAGCCATTCCCTAGCTTATCAGCGACTTGTTTGACCAGAGCTTCTGTTGCATAAACCTGATAGGGACGCAATACCATGAGGATGTCCCAGCTTTCATGGAATACGACATAGTGAGCTATCATTTTGGCAATATGTTGCGGGTTTAAGAAGGCATCAGCAAAGGCGGTAAGGTCATTGATATTGCGATTGTTCACATCTGCCCAGGCGAAGGTCTGCTGGAAGGATTGGGAACGGTTGTTGGCGTAATACTTGGCATTGACCCCATTGGAGATGACAAAGATTTGAACGTAATTAAATAAACCGCTATTGGTCCAGTAGGTGATCCTTTGGTAGCGATTGACCTGATTAAAGGCTTCTTTGATCTCAATCCCACGGCGTTTGAGTTCGATCTGAATCAATGGAAGACCATTGACCATCACGGTCACATCATAACGGTTTGTGTACTTTCCTTTTTGGGTGATCTGATTGGTGACCTGAAACAGATTCCTGGAGAGGTCTTCACTGTCATAGAATTGGATGTAGGCAGAATTGCCATCATCACGGGTAAATTGAAAACGGTCACGCAGGGTTTTGGCTTTGGAGAAGACATTACCTTTAGCAAGGTGGTTGAGAATCTTGGCAAATTCTGAATCAGAGAATTGGGTGCTGTTGAAAGCTCCCAGTTGAGCATGCAAATTGTCCAGGACATCCTGTTCGCTGGAGATCTGGACACGAGTATGCCCCAGCCCCACCAATTGCTGGATAAGTTGCTCTTCTAATTCTGCTTCACTCTGATGTACCATATTCCCCTACCAGGCTTCAACTTTTAACTTTTCACTTATAATTTTTAACTCTTTAGACGAACATCTGTTGGAGCAGACCTTTTTTGAATTGCTGTGATCTCATAATATTTTCTACACAAAATTCAATTTTTATATCCAAGACTTTTAAGAACATTCCAATCTTCTTTTGCTCAGTTAACGAAACTGGAAGGTTCAATGCTTTAGATAGAAAAGTGGTATTAGTAATGTTGATTGTGTTCTTAGGACCCTTTTGAATTATCGAGTGCAAATAGTTATGTGTGTTTGCTACGGATTCAAAATAGATATTAAGCATGTAACCAAGACCTGGAGTCTCAGGTGTGAAAACACCATATAATGGAGAGACAATTACATCTTTGTCAACCTTACTTTGTTTAATTATACCATATGGAAAAGAACCAGTTGGGCTCTTGGTATAAACCATATCATTTGGTCTGACCAAATTATAGTGATCAGTTGAAGCAGCAGCAAAACTTCTCCCAAGATGCTCTATTTGGTTTATTAAACCTTTGTGAACGGAAACCGAAAAGACTTGTTCATTACCAGTACTCTTTGAACCATGCTCAAATAATACTTCGTGGAATTTTCTCTCCCCCCAATCAGGATAGTCATTCCCATCCTCATATTTGAAGCGAATCTCCTGGGAGAAGAGTTTCTGCATAACCCCTTTTTTGTATTGCTCCAGGCGTTCCTTTTTGCGCTGGAGGATCTGGATCTTCTGGTCCACAGTCGAGAGAAAGGCGGCTATCTTTTGTTGTTCAGGATGGGTAGGAATACTTATTCTAAACTTTTTAAAATAGGGCAGTCCAATCGTTTTAATTGTAGATCCAATTGCGATTCTTTCAAATTCTCGTTTTTGAATCTGAAGGATATAGTATAAAAACCAGTTGTCTAGCTTGCCTTTAATCGTCCTCCATACAATAAAATGCTGACTCACTGCCATATAAGTTTTCATTACTGCACTTTTACCAACACCCGCATCACGAGAGAGCAATACTGTTTCTGGCGGATGGAGCACCGCTGAACTGTTAGCTATACCTACATCAGATATGGTTATCTTTGTTTTCTCAATATATCCATTGTCTAACCACTTTGAATCTGCAAGTGATACCCAGGGGATATTACCCTCATAGTATTCAGAAATTCCTTTAGCAGGAGTGTGTCCAGATCCACGAACTGACAAGTCTTCAAGCAGCTCATTTTTCCACTCATCCTTAAACTCAGGAAATCTTAATTCAGGGATCAAAAAGGTGCCTCAATCCCTAACTGCTTGCAGTAATCGGCAATCACCTTATCTGTCTCCTGCATCTCCACTTCCAGGTCCTTCAATTCCCCAGCCACAGCATCCAACTGAACGGGCTCTTCTTCTTCAAAAGTGTCCACATAACGGGGGATATTCAGGTTAAAGTCATTTTCCCTAACATCCACTATCTGAGCCACATAGCTGTACTTGTCTTCTGTTTTGCGCTCACGATAGGTGCTGACAATCTTTTCAATATGCTCAGGACGTAGATAGTTCTGGGTCTTCACCTTCTCAAAATGTTGGGAGGCATCAATAAATAGGATATTATCCCTATGCTCTCGGTTGTTCTTCAATACCAGAATGCAAGTCGGAATACTGGTTCCATAAAATACATTGGCAGGCAATCCAATCACGGCATCCAGAACATTACGATCCTCAATCAAGACCTGGCGAATATGACCCTCTGCTCCTCCTCTAAACAGAACGCCATGAGGCAGGACACAGGTCATGGTGCCATCATCACTCAAGCTGTGGAGCATGTGCAATAGAAAGGCGAAATCAGCTTTTGAGCTAGGTGCGAGCTTGCCAAACGACCCAAAGCGGTCATCACTCATGAACAATGGATTGGCGCTCCAATTGGCAGAAAAGGGAGGATTAGCAACCACTGCCTCAAACTTCATATCAATATGCTGAGGATGCTCCAGGGTGTCATCATTACGAATATCAAACTTGCGGTAATGGACATTATGCATGATCATGTTCATGCGACACAGGTTAAAGGTGGTGGGGTTGCTCTCCTGGCCGTAGAAACCACCCACATCTTCAACTTCCTTACTCACACGCAATAACAGTGAACCAGAACCACAGGTGGGGTCATATACGCTCTTGAGCTTGGTCTTGCCCGTGGATACGATCTTTGCCAGGATCATGCTCACCTGTTGCGGTGTATAGAACTCGCCAGCTTTCTTGCCAGCACCACTGGCAAACTGACCAATCAGATATTCATAGGCATCACCAAGAACATCAGCTTCCGTATCTTCCAGCTTGAAATCAATCGCATCTAAATGGGAGAGCACTTTAACGATGAGATCATTCTTGGCATTCTCGCCTTTACCCAGTTTGGAGCTGGTGAGATCAAGGTCTTCAAAGAGGTGATCAAAGTCTTCTTCACTTTCAGTACCCATGGTGCTCTGGGCAATATTGTTCAATACTTTTGTGAGATCATCCAGGATAAACTTGCTCTTGCCCTCGGCATTGCCCCTGCGTGCCATTTCGCTAAACAGTTCAGAGGGCTTCAGGAAGTACCCAAGCGTGTCAAGAGACATCCCTCTCACCGCATCCAGGTATTTTTGTCCCTCGGCACTGTTTTCATCTAATTCTTTATAGGTCTTTCCATCGGGTTTCAAGATGGCGTTGGCGTAAGCATGCATCTTATTGCTCAGGTATTTATAGAAAATGAATCCCAATATATAATCACGGAAGTCATCAGCGCCCATCTTACCCCTGAGAGTATTGGCGATATTCCAGAGTTGTTGTTCGAGTTGTTGTTTTTCGGCGTTCATAGTGTCCTATTCAATTATTATATATCTCACACAAATACACGGAACCATCGATTCATCTTTTTATGCGAGATTGCAGAATAGATAATTTTCATGAGCGTGAGTCCCTCATTCATGTGCAATTGTTACAAAGTGTGGAAGATAGTAGATAGAAGCATATGCACAACAGAAACCCCTTTCGTAGATAGCCCCTATTGACTTCCAGGTGGGAATTGTATACACATTTATTGCGGCTACACCTCCAAGAAGTCTTATATACAACCAAAACGTATACGCAAAGGCGTATACAATTTATGCTTAATGGTGAGCAACAGTGATTAACTATGAGCACATCAGTGCACTTTTCGAAGGCATCTCAGGGCAAATAAAAAAGCCCTCGACAATAATATTATCAAGGACTTAAGTGGTGTAGCAGGGGGCGGATTTGAACCGCCGACACCCGGCTTATGAAGCCGATGCTCTAACCAACTGAGCTACCCTGCCCTCTTTTCATACCCTCTGCGGACCTGCCCGCCGAAG
>JABIFX010000009.1 GCA_018650445.1 Fidelibacterota bacterium | reverse complement strand
TGAAGGCGGGGGCTGTTGATGTCCTCTATAAAGATGATCCTCATGATGTCTTTATTCAGCGGGTAAAAATGCTGGAGCGTTATCTTTACTCGCAGATTTCACTGCGTGGTGCAGTTGAGGCGCAGACAAATGTGCAGATACAGTTGGCACGAGAGCAGGAGCGTAGCCGGGCGCAGGCAAATGATGCACGTCTGCGCAGGCAGTGGTTAGAGTCTATCCATAAAAGCATGCCGGATGGTTTGTTGGTTCTCAATACAGAAAGGGAAATACAGCAGGTGAATCCGGCAGCCCAGAAGCTGATGAAGTACAGTGACGAGCAGTTGATAGGACGGGTGGTTGACGGGTTTCTCAAAGAGGGGGATGAGAATGACATGTCAACCAACTACCTGTTGAGTCGTAGTGGTGAACACTCAATACCAGAGGTACAGCTGTACTTGCCAGGGCTGGAGACATTGCATGTAGTGGATGGGGTCTCTGATGTCTGGATAGAGGGTGTGACAGGGCGGAGGTTTGCACTGATGCTCCAAGGGGGTGGAGATACGGTGATCTCTGGGAAAATCCATTCATTGACTCTGGATAAAGGAGGAGCAGGAAATTTGGATGCATCAAGATTGATTGCTAACCATATTTCGGTCTCACAGCATGGTACAGGAGAGAGTTTACTGAACCCACAAAGAAGTATTGATGGTGATAATGAGGGAGGTGAGCTACTCCTGTTTGGGCGTAACTATGCGGTTTCTGTTAATGTTCGTGGTGAGGTGAATCGAGTTTTGAATCCGGTGATTCGTTAGCAAACCAGCTTGAATTAAAAATCAGTCAACTATCTTTTGGCACACCAGTCACCACAAGTAACGGCACGATGATTTACAGAAACAGGAAGTTTCTTCGCATAATCAATGAATCGTCCGTCTTTAAGTTGAAAGCTGAAACCATCTCTACTCCTGTCAATATTATGCCAACCATTGTCCAGGTGGAGATCAATACTACCAGTGTAGATTCCAACCATGCTGAGCGAGATAAACACCTGCGTGGCGAGGATTTTCTCGATGTGAGCAACTACCCCAAGGCACAGTTTGAAAGTACGGATTTTAAGTCGAATGGAGAGGGTGGCGGGCTTTTAATGGGGAATTTGACCCTACATGGAGCAACCAACCCTGTGATTATCGACGTTCAGTATATGGGGCATGGTTCAGATCCTTGGGGTGGCTATCGGCGTGGTTTTGAGGGTACAACAAGAATATCCCTCGAAGATTATGGTATCAACTACAATCTTGGGCCTAAATCCAGGGAGGTTGAGCTGATGCTCTTCATTGAGGGCATTCGACAAAAGGGACAGCCACCTAGCTAAATTTATTGGCTCAACGTATGTCTGGATAGCTACTCACGGTAGCCGAAGGCAAATACCGGCACTGCTGGAGCATAGGCGTTGTCTCTGTCTATGCAGATATTTATTCTGTGTATTGTGTAAATCAATTGAATGCTATATGATGATTCTCGTCTTGCTAAGGAACAGAGTTCTGAGGGGGCAAATTTAAAACAAATTAATGGGGATTTATATGAAAAAAATTATTACTACACTTGCTCTTGTTGCTTTCGCTTCTAGTGCTTCTGCTTTCTTGTCTGGTGACGACAATCAGTCCGGTTATGGTACGGGCTCTGCTGATGGTGCCCTCGACGGAAAGGCTCGTGGTGCTGGTAAGGGTGCTTCTGATGCAGAGGGTAACTTCAGCATGACAGTAAACGCTTCTGGTAAGGGGGCTTCAGAGATGCAGGCTGATATGGATGCCGCTGAGAATGCTCGCATGAATGGTAAGAGTGACATTCGCACAGAGACTAGTCCAAGTCACTACCCTTATGCTCCAGTAGCACCTGCTGCACAGTAAAACTAACCTCTATGGTTGTAACGAGATTGACCCCGGTACTTCGGTATCGGGGTTTTTCTGTCTGTATGGCATTAACGAGCAACAAGATCGTGGTAATTGCTCATCACTTTGCTGAATGAGTGCAAGTTGATCCGATGTAACCGGCTTGGCGCAGAATTGTGGTAGAGTGTGGTTGGTTTGCATGGTGATTCTGGTAGTTATAGCCATGCTTTGAGAAGATATTCAGCGCTTTTCCCAGGCTGTAACAAATTCGTAATGCTCCCCTATTTAGTGGGGATTGTTCACAAATTCCTGCTTGAGACTTCTATTTTACATTATTTGACAATATAACCAGCCACCCCATAAGTACAAGGTCCCTCTATGCTTAGATCATATCAGCCTCTGTTAACAGTAACTTTTTTCCTCACGGCTTTTTCTCATGCTCTTGCAGGCACAATAGAAGAGAACTCAACCAACGTGCAACAGCTTCCAGTTGCTGCAACAAGCGCCATCGATAATCTGTTCTCGGCTTTCGATGATGTAACGGCTATAGCTACGGATACCAAACAGAATGTTGATTATGTTCCAGGAATACTGTCTGTACTCTATGGAGATGAACTTAAACTGTTGGGTGTAAAGAATATCCATCAAGCGCTAGAGCATGTTCCTGGTATCTACACGATGATCGATAGTACAGGAAACTCCCGTATCGTTATTCGTGGTCTTGGCGGTGAGGGTAATATGGTGGGACATGTACGACTCATGATCGATGAGTCCCCCTTCAATTACGGATTTTTTGGTGAATCTCACGGTACTTTCGATCTGCCCATTAGCCTTATCGAGCGTATTGAGGTGATTCGTGGCCCTGCTGCATCCCTCTATGGCCAGTATGCCCATGCGGGTGTTATCCGAGTCGTTACCAAGAAACGTACTCCTCAACTATTTTCAAGTTGGGACGCTGAAAAGGGAAATAGGTTAAATGTTGGTGGACAGATAAACGTCGATCTGGCCAATGTTGAAGGGACTGTTACCTTCAATCACAGCAGTAATCAAGACCGCTAAAACCTTACCGGAAGTAGTACGAATGACCTGATGCTTGAGGCGTTTGGTCTGCCCGTTTCCAGAGTGGATCACGATGCTCGTGACCACACCTTGTTGATGGCTAATCTCAAGCTTGATAGTACGTTGTTACAAGCCGTTTTTGTTAATCAGACCAATCAACTGAGGTTCGGCATCTACAATGATGGTGCATCTGAGCTCAATAATAATGAACAGGTCAAGAGCATGAAGCTGTTACGGGTTGAGCATCCCATCGACTCATCCTGGGGGACACAGAAGTTCACCGCTCAACTTCGAGTTATTCCTACAGAAGTGGGGCGTTCATTTGGCGGTACCATTCCGGCTACAGTTCCACCACCTCTACTCGGTTATTATGGCCTACCATCCGACTTTAATGATGCTGCCGTAAATTCGGGCCTCATTACCGATGTTTCGCTCAACGTTCGAGCCAGAGAGCAGGAGTGGTTATTAGGCTGGAGTGCCAACCATAGCCTTGGGGTGCATAATCTCTCCGGAGGGGTGGAGCTATTACATCGAGAAATAGACGATGTTGCTTATCAACAGTGGGTTAACGAAACCAACCTGGGGTGGTCAAATGGCGGCTGGTTATACGATGGTATCGAAAGTGACCACGTAAGCATCTATCTACAGGATGAGTGGGAGCTGGGAGAGCGGTTGCATCTTACCTATGGTGCTCGTCACGATAATATCAGCGACTCGGAAAACATGAGCAGCCCCAGAGCCTCACTGGTCTGGCGCAAAGACGACAACTGGATCTATAAAACACAGTATGCAGAGTCCTATCGTGCCCCTGTTAACGCTGGAGCAATAGCGAGTCTATTTGCCGCACCGCTCTATTCATAAAAAAACCGGCCTTCAGGCCGGTTGCTATTTCACAGGGGGGGGTAGATCAAAATGGTTCAGGGTCTGATATCCATTTCCGATCTAGCC
>JABIFX010000010.1 GCA_018650445.1 Fidelibacterota bacterium | reverse complement strand
CTTCCTCAATTATTTCAGCTATGGATATTTTGATGGAGTGAATCTATCACTTAAACAATGGCATGTTAAGCAATTGGAACAAAGGGAATTACCTTGACTTCAAGCTGTATTTTCTATAAACTGATTTGATACTTTTCACGACATTATTGAATAGAAATTGATGGATTTCAACATGAAGCATTTATCCAAACAAGTACTTTTGATCCTGATGCTTGGTCTCGTCATTGGATCTTTTACCAATTGTAGCTCTTCAAAAGAGGCCACGAAAGCCGGAATTGATGAAGCTTATAGCGATTATCGAGATGGAAACAAAAAGGCTTTAAACAACCTTATCAGCTTCTATAGAGACACTTCGTTACCTATCGAAGTTCGTAAGGAAGCCATGTTAAAGGTCATTGAATCTAATGATCCTGTCGGTCTGCAGGCCATCAGGAATTCTCTCAAAGATGGTAGTGATCTAGATTATACCCTTTTTCAGACAGGTCTTCAAGCCCTTGGAAAAACCAAAGATACTGAAAACACCAAAACCATTCTACAGGCCATGGCAGTTAGCCGTAAAGGTTATGTGACAGTACGGGACGAAATGTTTACCATCATTGAGGATCAGGTTGATGCACGCTCTGTGGCACTCATCTTGAAATTATATGCCAATGCTACCGAGGATTATGCCTCTTTCTTACAGAATTTGACCTTCACCCTGGGCAAAATGGATGATGCCCGTGTGGTACCCATCCTCATGTCTATCGCTAAAAATAAAAAAATCGATATCTCAATTAGAAATCTTGCCGTCGAGATTCTTGCCACCAAAAATGATCCTGCGGTTGCCCGTCTAATGGCGGAAATGCTGAGCAATCCGTCCACTCAGAACGAAGTCAAAACCTACGCGATCTCACTCATGGACGAGATGAAGGATGAACGTCTGTTGTCAAGTATGATCGACGCCCTACACAATGAGCAGGTGACATATTATGGTATGCTGGATGCCATCACTTCTGCATTGGGCAACTTTGACGATCCTGAATTAAAGATGGCCCTGGTGAAAGTTGCTCGTGATGATCAGATGCCCAGTCGATTCCGCAAAAGAGCCATAGCATCTCTTGCAGTTTACAAGGACCCTGTGATTACAAATCAATTAATTGATATTTTGGGCAACCCTGATAATTTTATTTTTTATAGTGATCTCAGGGATTTAGTCGCATCCATAGACGATCCTGCCCTTCAACAGAAATTGCAGCATGTTGCTCGCACAACCCAAAGCAAATGGGAGCGTGAATAATGACTGTACACAGAAATTATTCGAGGATCCTGATACTCATCATAATCGTTTTGCTGCCACTCATGGGTCTCTCCCAGAGGAAAAATAAAACGGCTGGAACCAGCGAAGGATCAGATAAACGTGAGTTTTTTCAACCCAGCGTAAGAGTTCAGGGAACTGATAGTCTTGTCAGGGAGCTCCGCCAGGAAGTCTATCAAATCCAGAATGATATGGATCGTATGCGGCTTCAATTACGTGAGTATGATGACTTAAGCGCACCAAGGATTCGCAAAGAGATCAAGCGCCTGGTCAATTTCCCTGAGAAAATCAGTGAGATAACCCTTAAAAATGGTACCGTTGTTCAAGGTAGGATTCTCTCAGAAGACCTGGACAAAATTATTGTTCAGACCAATATCGGAACGCTTTCCATTGTTCAGGAAAATATTAAGGAGCTCAAGCCATTTGATCGCCTCCATGCAGATGTGGTCTTAAAAGGTGAATTTGAAGATCAACGTCATACTGACAGCCGTGTATTCATTGGACAGGTCACCAATAAAGGGATGCGTCGTGCAGATTTTGTAAGAGTTCGCTTTCGCCTCCATGATAAGCGCACCACCATAATTGCTCAGGATTCTTCTTATATCAGTGGGGAACCTTATACCTTCTATTCAGGGGTTATATGCGAAAGTTCTCTCTCAGTTGGAGAATCTTCTCTTTTTAGAGTGGAAGTGAAGTTACCAACTGGAGTTGAAGCAAAGAATATCTCCTATGTAACTTACAAGGTCTTGTTCGACGAATTCAACTAGAAGCGCATTGCTGTCTCAACAGCACTAAATTATTCATATTCGGGGGAATTTGACATCGGGCTGGGGAGATACTCATTGTGTCCGATAAAGAGAAAACTATTCGATAGATGTTTTATTTTCAACCTGCAATAAATAATAAACCTTACAATATATTGTCCTATGTTCAAGCCAGACTTTTTCTGGCCAGGCACTTGACAATACGTGGTTTCGTATAATAATTTTAATTGAATTGCAAAGTTTTGCGGAGAGATGCAATGACCCAAGAAGAAAATACTGAACAGCCAGATCAGGGCGTCGTTTCTGATCCAAAACCCCAACACACAATCCGTTCGGTTATTAGCAAGGCCGAGAAAAAAATTGATCCCTCCACAGGTAAAGCAGGCATGGATGAGATCAAGGATGTTCTCAAGAAGAAGCAAAAAGATCGCATCGTTAATGCAGCCCTGGGGAAGTATCAACAAAATGAAGAATTGAAGCCCTACCAGGCTGAATTAATCAAATTGCAGCAGCATATCGAGCGAGCCGGCAAAAAAATGATCATCCTTTTTGATGGTCGGGATGCCTCAGGTAAAGGGGGCACGATTCGGCGTCTTACCCGGTATATGAATGAGAAGCGCTATCGCGTTGAGGTACCGGGGAAACCCTCGCACCGTCAGCAATCGGAACTTCATCTCAAGCGATATATTGAGAGATTCCCCTCCGTGGGTGAAATGGTTTTCTTTGATCGAAGCTGGTATAACCGGGCGCTAGTAGAACCTGTAATGGGATTTTGTACTGAAAAGCAGTATCGTGAATTTCTAAACACCGTCAATTCCTATGAGAAGAACTTCATCAGTGATTCTAAAACTATTTTACTTAAACTTTATTTTTCAGTTTCGAAAGAAGAACAGAATAGACGATTTGAAAGACGCATGAATGATCCCCTACGCCAATGGAAACTGAGTGAGGTTGACTTGCAGGCCCAGGATCTCTGGGATGAGTTTACTGCAAAAAAATTCAAATTACTTCAAAAGACCAATTCCAAAGAAGCTCCCTGGTATATTATTCGTTCTGACAGTAAACATGCTGCCAGATTAGAGACTATGAAATTGATTCTGAACTCAATCCCCTATCGCAGCAGAAGCAGAAGCTTAGATTTTCAGACTAATGATGATGTCGTCATTTCCGGGGCACGTGAGTTAAAGATAATGGAGCGCCAACGCCGTAAGCACGGTAGATTTATTGGGTAATTAAGAGGGTAACTAATATGGACAAAAAAACACCATCCCCAACTCCGACACCAGTGAGAAGGACTCGTACCACAAAACCGGTTGTAAAAGTAACTCCAGATCCTGTGGAGCCTAAAGAGGTTCCACAAGTCAAAGAAGATGCAAAGACAACTTCAGGTACGGTTGTCAAATCAAAAAAGATTCATTTACATGAAGGCACGGCTACCAAAAATAAGGATGCTCATGATTCCAAAGGACGAGTAGCTGTCTATGTCAAAAAGAAAACGCTGGACTATGAAATTGAGCTCAAACGACTCCAGATAGAATTACTCAAGTTGCAAAACCATGTAAAAGAACATGACCTAAGAGTCTTGATGATCTTTGAAGGACGCGATGCCGCAGGCAAGGGTGGGACTATCAAAAGAATTACGGAGCATCTCAATCCTCGTGGCGCTCGTGTGGTTGCTCTGGAAAAGCCCAGTGATGTTGAGACAAGACAATGGTACTTCCAACGATATATCCAGCACCTCCCAGCTGGTGGTGAAATCGTTTTGTTCGATCGTAGTTGGTACAACAGAGCCATGGTAGAACCCATCATGGGCTTTTGTACCGATGAGCAAAATAAGCGATTTATTAAAGATGTACCCTTATTCGAGCAAATGTTGGTGAAGGACGGAATTAAGCTTTTCAAATTCTACTTCTCTGTCTCTAAAGAAGAACAACTAGCACGGTTTAAGGCAAGGGAAACAGATCCCCTAAAACAGTACAAAATTTCTCCAGTGGATATGGAAGCTCAAAATTTGTGGGATCAGTATTCTGTAAAGAAATTTCAAATGCTGTCTGAAACAAACAGGACCATTGCACCCTGGACTATTATTCGATCTGATAATAAGAAATTGGCCCGCTTGAATACCATCAAATACATATTGAGAAAAATGGATTATGATGGAAAACTGGATAAGGAATACTTCAAAACAAATTCCAATATTTTGGTTTCTGGCATCAAAGAGCTAAAACTGATGGAAGATTTACTAATGACTCCAGGAGATCTTCCCGGTTAATACTTCATAAAAAAAAGGGCTATCCAAATGGATAGCCCTTTTTTAATTATTCTGCTACTCTTTAGAAAATAAAATCAAAATTTATGGTGGGCATAAATGGTAACAGAACGAAGGTTCTATCCTGGAGACTGTTTGTGACCCAACTGTTTTCGTCAAAGTCAAAATTCTTTCTATTGGTCAGATTGATAAGCTTCAGACTGATCTTTCCGTTTACCCGCTCCCACGAGACTTCACGATAGAAAGATAAATCAAGTCGATGATAGGCTGAAGACCATTTCCAATCTTGATCAGTGTCAAAATAGCGTTTCCCTGAAGCAAGTGAGAAATCCAGTTTGTATCCCATATTGTCTCTAAATTTGCCATCGAGTGTAAAATAGAATTCATGCTGCCTGTGTCCTGGGAGGAGATCCTTAACACCTGCAGAGTCAGTAAGAGTTGCCGTGGAGAATCGATATTTTGCCAGAGTGCGAACTCCAGGGGTTAATTTTTCCAGTGAAAGGTTGAGACCACTCACAAGACCGCTTTCGTATGGAACCAGCCATTTGTCCTGTGCACTAAAATCACCCTGCCAATTGCTATCCAGAAGCGTGGGATTCTCAAGAAGTTGGGTAAAGATCTCTGCTGATACGTCATACCCAATGCGCGGCATGAATCTACCTCCAAAACTAACATCAAATTCACTAGGCATTTCAAAACTTTTATCTACTGGAATCAATATATCCAGGAGCGGTTGACTCAATGTATTGGAGAGAGATATTTCCCGATTTGTGGGTGTGGATTGGACCAATGAAAAATACGCGGAGTAAATATTTGATGGGTCCCAGTCAACGCGTAGACTTGGGTTCACAGCAAGCTTTTCTGTGAAGGAGGAATAGACGGTTTGAAGCCCTACATCTGTTGACAGATTATAGGGGAGCGTGTAGCGATAGCCGGCCCTGGCCTTAAATATCAAGCCGGAAACATCCTTCAAGGCACTGGAATCGACATAAGCCACATCGGAGTTTACCAGATCAGCGCTCATTCCTGCAGAAACCATATTATTACGACCCAGGAAGTATTCAGCATGGGTAGATACTCCGTAGGTGCTCAGATCATTGGTAAAATCACCATTTAGGTCTTTGGATAGACCAAAGGGAATCTGGTCAGCTCTCAAGAAGGTATGATAATTCCTCCCATACAGATTTGTGAGGATTGCCAGTCGGGGGCTAAAGCGATGCTGAATGCGCCCGGAGATAAAGCTGTTGTACCAACTAGAGTGCGCACTACGTCCCTGAGCACCCAGCCAATGCAATTTGTCAAATGTTAAATACATGTTGCCTGAGACTTTGGTATTATCGCTGATATCGAAGGTGATTTTACCATTCAAATCATAAAAGTAATAATCAGGTTTGAATCTTCTATAAACACTATCAGACTGTGTTGTACTTAATGAATAGATCGCATCAAAATCCACGCGACGACCAGAAAAATACCATGAACCTCCAGCGGGATGAGGACCTGAAGTGGTGAGTCCACTTTCTACCAGTCCCAGAATTGCCCGAACATCAGGATTGGCTCGGTTACCTTCCGTATAAATCAATTCAGTCGTGCTTATTGGGTCGGTAGTTGTTTGTCTGACATTTCCGGCACCATGATTTTCGATATGTTTCACAGCATCCAGATTGAACGCCGGATAGATATTGTAGAGGTGTCGTGTGTTCTCTACGGGAACACCATCAATAACATATTTGGTAAATTCACCAGTAGGATGCAGCCAGCGAGTCGGAGCCAAAAGCTCATAGGAAAACCCATTCTGCTCAAGTTCCTCGGTTTCCATTAATTCAATATCCTTGGGTTGTTCAGGTCCAGGAAGTTGTGAGGTGATGGTATGTTCAGGTATATACAGCAGTGAATCAACAACCACTACCTCCTCCCCACCCAGGGTTTGAGGTTCCATGTGGATTGGGATGATGATATGTGTATCATCTTCAAAGAAGAGCTGCTTACTAAATGAGTTGTAACCCATATAGGAACAGACGACTTGCAGACTATCGTGGGATAAGCCACTGAGGTAGAAGTAGCCGTCCACATTGGAGGTTCCGCCGAGATAGGTGCCTTTAATAACAAGATTGGCATAGGGCAAAGGTTCAAGTGTAATCGAATTCCTGATGGTACCAGAAATTGAATTGAGTTGGCCAAAAAGCATGGGCACAGCGAGCAAAAGGATTAGTAGTCGGATAAAGGATTTTTTCATTTTATTTCTCATTCCCCAAAAAATTTCAATAACATATACATTATACCTTAATACCAGGTCACATTCCAATTAAGAAGTTTTCCTGATTCATATATAAAAACTGCGGAGAAAATACCTGGTTGATCCAGCCAATCCATAAAAATCCGATCTCCTTCCCAAAGGGGAATATCTTTTAGATCATCATTGTCTATCCATTGTAGATGACCCTCAGGAGAATCAATTAGGTCTCCAGAAAACTCATCAAAACGATACACATGTACGTACCAATCATTTTCACCATCAAAATTTGGGAAGGTGATAAATCCTCTGAGCTGTGGATTGGATACCTGTAAACCAGATTCTTCCAATACTTCTCTGATGGCACAGGCCTCAGGGGATTCTCCTCCCTCAACTTTACCGCCTAAGCCATTCCATTTCCCCTCATGCATATCATTGGCTTTTTTGTTACGATGGAGCATCAAGGTCTTCTCGCCATCACATATGTAACACAAAGTTGCTAGCTTATTCATCTTGTTTGTCCAAGTCTTTAGTGTAACAATTGTTCCACAAATGGAATAAAAAAAGTCCGGTAAGAACCGGACTTTTTCTCACAATTATTGATATGAATCAGGCGTTTCTTACCAGCCAGGTACTTACCAATCCCTGCATCAAAGAAATACCATTGTAAATCTTATCCCGATCTTCAGAAGAGATATCTTTTAGCATTTCACCATGTAGATCAGCATATTCTTCTTTCAGCTTTCCAACTAGAGTTTGACCTTTATTGGTCAGGCTGATTTTGGCAAATCGACGATCTTCAATACTTTGAACACGGTCTACCAATTTCTCAGCAAACAGACCATCAATAATTCTGGTCAAGCGGCTGGGTGAGAGGTGCATGCTGGTTGCCAACTCTTGTACGGAGTAAGATTTGCCGGCTTCAACAATTCTCAAACAACGAAATTCAGCAACTTTTAGTCCGTGGTCTTTAGCAAACATTTTCTCTTTGGCTTCACAACACCTCAATAGATCGAATGTCAATTCGGTAATCGCGCTTGCCTGTTGTTTCAGTTTCATGTCCATTACTTTTCCCCTTAAACTTGCATTCTTATTCAAATTTACTTTATACTTAAAATCATTGTTTATGATAATGATTGCTATTACACAAAAATTTAGTATCGGAATGAACCTAAGACTAACATTTTCTTTGCTAAACGCAAAAATAGTGAGTTTGTAGCTATTAACTATACATGATATTATTTATTACATTTATTTACGATGGGGATAATCCCCATTTTTTGATCGAACTGATCCCAGATAGATTGTCTTCATTAATAATTCGATGGATATTTTGAATTATTCTCCATGACAAGAGCAGAGTCAAAACCTATACTGTAACCATGCAAAAACAAACTGACTACAGAGAGAGCCGCATGCTTCAATATCCTGAAACCGTCAGCATTATTGTTGTGAAAGATGAGGACGGGAGATACAATCCCATGTCGGCTTCATGGGTGATGCTCACCTCAATTGAACCCCGCATGATTGCTATTTCTATTGGGTTTGAACGTTATACCTATGAGCTCATGCGTAGGCAGAGTGAATTTGTCATCAGTTTCCCATCAGAAGGAATGGCTGCTGAGGTGAAACTATTTGGTTCAGAATCTGGTAGAGACATGGACAAACTGAAGAAGCTGGAAACACCGACACAGCCTGCAACTGTGATTGATGGCCTATTATTGTCTGAGGCGACTGTTAATTATGAATGTGTTTTAAAAGGTTCGCTGATAACCGGTGATCACATGATCTTTTCGGGTGAGATAGTGGCGAGCCACAAACATGTTGATGAACTCCCCCGACTCTACGTACTCGCTCCCAAGAAATTCGGTGGTCTTTAGCCCTTAGATCAGCGTAATTGAGGTCTATTCGGATTTAGTGAAGACCAAGATATTCATCATAACTTGAAGTATTGACTTCCACAACCTTGGCATCGAGATCAATGATACGATCAGACACGGTCTGATTAAACTCATGATCATGTGATGTGAATAGGATATTCCCTTTATAACGGACCAGCCCTTCATTGATGGCAGTAATACTTTCAAGATCGAGGTGATTGGTCGGACCATCGAACATGAGCACATTTGAACCGGTGACCATCATCTTTGCGAACATACATCTGACCCTTTCCCCTCCTGAGAGAACATTGGTTTTTTTGAAGGCGTCTTCACCTGAGAAAAGCATCTGGCCCAGCAGCCCTCGGATATAGGGTTCGTGCTGATCTTCAGAGTACAAACGAAGCCAATCGATCAAATTGTATTTTCCAGGTTCAAAATATTCTGTATTGTCCTTGGGGAAATATGACTGGGTTGTTGTGACGCCCCACCTGGCAAAACCTGCATCTGGCTCCAGTTCACCAGCAAGAATTTTAAACAGGGTTGTGTTTGCCAATTCGTTTTCAGCTAGAAAAATGACCTTCTCACCGCGTGCGATATGAAACGTGAGATTATCGAGAACCTTTTTGCCTTCAATGCTCTTGGTCAAGCCTTCAACGGTAAGAATATCTTTGCCAGCTTCACGTGCTGGTTCAAAGTGGATGTAGGGGTATTTTCTGGTTGATACCGGCATATCACCCAATTCCAATTTCTCCAGTTGTTTTTGTCGGGAAGTAGCCTGTTTGGATTTACTGGCATTGGCTGAGAAACGTGAGATAAACGCTTTTAACTCTTTGGCTTTATCTTCAGCTTTTTTGTTCTGATTGTTCCTCAGATTCTGTGCCAGTTCGCTGGATTGTCTCCAAAAATCATAGTTTCCGGCAAAAGTAGTGATCTTCCCGAAATCGATATCGGCCGTCATAGTACAGACTTTATTGAGGAAGTGTCTATCATGAGAAACGACTACTACGGTATTTGTGAAGCCCAATAAAAACTGTTCCAACCAATCCTTGGCTTTGATGTCGAGGTGGTTTGTCGGTTCATCCAGCAGCAAGATGTCAGGATTTCCAAAAATAGCTTGAGCTAACAATACCTTAATTTTTTCAGAACCCTTGAGGTCTTTCATTCCACGATCGGCATAGGACACATCGAGTCCCAGACCTGCCAAAAGTACCATAGCTTCTGACTCAGCCTCCCAGCCACCCATTTCACCAAACTCGGATTCAAGCTCAGCGGCTTTCATGCCATCCTCATCTGAGAAATCAGGTTTCATATAGATGGCATCTTTTTCCTGCATGATGTTGAAGAGAATCTCATTCCCCTTAAGGACTGTCTCCAAAACTGTAAATTCATCGTAGGCAAACTGATCCTGTTTCAACACCGACATACGTTCCCCAGGACCTTTGCTAATGCTGCCCTTTTGCATCTCAATATCTCCGGCAAGCAATTTGAGAAATGTGGATTTTCCAGAACCGTTGGCTCCGATGAGTCCATAACAGTTTCCTGGTGTAAATTTTATATTTACATCTTCAAATAGCTTCTGACCACCAAAGGTCAAACTAACATTATTGGTACTTAGCATATGCGGAAAATTGTCCTATTTATAATCACTTCTGACATCAAGGGATCATATAGTTGCTGAAAGCTCCTCTTCAAACCAGAAAAGTGAACAAATTTGAACTTTGATTGAGCCTGGGTTTTGTAGTAAGACCTACCCGATTCTTTCGAGTATGAGTGGTGGCATTTCAGGGGGAGTTTGCTCTATGGAAAAGATGTCCTCGCCACGTGCCAGCAACTCATTAAGGGATTTCTCATCATTGGAATAAACTGTCAAAATGTCATCACCCCTATTCAAACTATCTCCAATTCTGGTATGGATATACATACCGCTGGAATAATCGATAGCATCGGTGATTTTGAGCCGGCCTGCTCCAAGTTGGATACCTGCAAAGCCAAGCGCCATCGTATCTACCTGAGCGAGGTATCCCGATTCAGGAGCTTTGATGGCTCCAGAATATTTTGCTTTGGGGTATTTGCCCAAATTATCCAAAACACTTGGATCACCACCCTGTAGTTCAGTAATTCTCTTGAGTTTCTCAAAAGCTGAGCCATCTGCTACTGTTTTGGTCTGCAGATCAATAGCAGCCTCCTGAGATAGATCTGGATTTGACATTCTCAGAATCTCTGCGCCCAGTGCATAGGTGATATCCATAAGATCTGCAGGGCCATTTCCCTGTAATCCTCTAACAGATTCCTCCATCTCAAACCAATTGCCAATGGCTGAACCAAGGGGTTGATTCATATCTGTGATCAGAGCGGTGGTCTTGATTCCATAGCCTTTCCCGATAGAGACCAGACTCTTGGCCAAGGCGCGGGAATCATCAGGAGTTTGCATAAAGGCACCGTTCCCGGTCTTCACATCCAGGACCAGTCCCTGAATACCTTCGGCAATTTTTTTACTCATAATACTGGCAGAAATAAGCGGGATAGACCTCACCGTAGCCGTGACATCTCTTAGTGCATAAATTTTCTTATCTGCAGGACAAATATTTCCAGTCTGTCCAATGAGCCCAACATGCTCATTCAGAACCATTTCCTGCCAGTCATTCAATTCGAGGTTGACATTAAACCCGGGAATGGATTCCAATTTATCCAGAGTTCCACCACTATGTCCAAGTCCTCTTCCAGATATCATTGGTATATGTACACCTAATACAGCAAGGATTGGCGCCAGTAGAATTGAAACCTTATCCCCCACACCGCCGGTGCTGTGTTTGTCCGCTACAAAACCGGGAGCGGAGCTAAAATCCATTCTCTCGCCGGACTCCAACATAACTTTTGTGAGAGACAGTGTTTCTGCTGTATTCATTCCCTTGATAAAGATGGCCATGAGGAGAGCAGACATTTGATAGTCCGGAATACTCCCATCGGTATAGGCCATGATGAAATCTTTAATTTCACCTTCAGTGAGAGGCAGCCCCTGTGATTTTTTTTCAATGATCTGATAGGGTATCATCTTCACTCCTGTAACTCTCTGCTAAATCGACATAATGTTTCCAACCAGATTGCATGCGCTGAAACATATCCTCATCAATGGTCGCTCTCTGTTTGGCGGGTACGCCAGCCCAAAGTGTCCTGGCCGGTATGTGCTCGAATTCCTTGACAAGAGCTCCAGCTGCAACCAGGGCGCCTTCATCAATTTTGGCCCAGCTTAGAACAGTTGCTCCCATGCCAATCAGGGCATCGTCTTTTACAATGCAGCCATGGACAATAGATTGATGGCCAATGGTGACACGGTTTCCAATGAGACATGGCCCATCTTCGGATTCCACATGCAGGATAGCACCATCCTGAACATTGACATTTTCACCGATTCTAATTTTATTCAAATCACCACGAATAACCACATTATACCAGATACTTGTACCAGCGCCAATTTCCACATCACCTATAATGACTGCATTCTCAGCCACCCAGGCACCAGGATGTATTTTTGGAGTCTTGCCTTTAAAAGATTTCTTAATCATTTCTTATATACTGCTCCCAATAGAGCGTTAAACATAATCGTGGGTGTTACATTTGGAAACATATTCAATTTACCCGGGTAGGGACGCAGCTCAGCGGGTATCGCCTAGGGCCGGTATCTTTTCACAAAATTATTGAGCATATCTGACAATGATTTCGTTTAATCTTGACTTTTTTGTACAATATGCTTTACTTGGTACGAAATGATTGATAAAACCAACAAAACAGCCTCAAATAATGATGAAAATATCGCCATGAGTGATGAACAGCAAACCATACAAAATATAACAGATCAGGACTACAAATACGGATTCGTAACCGATATTGAAATGGAAGAGTTTCCTAAAGGTCTGGATGAAAATATTGTCAGAATGATCTCGGCTAAGAAAAATGAGCCGGAGTTTATGACAGAATGGCGACTAAAAGCCTACCGTCATTGGCGGAAACAAAAAGAACCCAAGTGGCCAAAGCTTGAATATTCAGAAGTGGATTATGAGAATCTGTATTACTACGCCGCTCCGAAAAAGGATGGACCAAAAAGTCTGGATGAAGTTGATCCTGAACTGCTCAAAACTTTTGATAAGCTAGGTGTCCCTCTGGAAGAACGTGAGCTCCTGGCAGGTGTTGCTGTCGATGCAGTTATTGACAGTGTCTCCGTTGCCACAACCTTCAAAGGCAAATTGGGTGAGCTGGGTATCATTTTCTGTCCCATTAGTGAAGCCATTCGGGAACACCCTGAATTGGTCAAGAAATATCTCGGTACTGTGGTCCCTTATACTGATAATTTTTATGCCACTTTGAACTCTGCGGTCTTTAGTGATGGAAGTTTTGTCTACATCCCACCTGGTGTACGCTGTCCCATGGAGCTCTCCAGCTATTTCAGAATTAATGCATCCAAGACGGGTCAATTTGAGCGTACCCTCATCGTAGCAGATAAGGGTAGCTATGTAAGTTATCTTGAAGGTTGTACGGCTCCCATGCGCGATGAGAATCAACTACATGCTGCAGTTGTTGAGCTTATTGCACTGGATGATGCAGAAATTAAGTATTCTACGGTTCAAAATTGGTATGCCGGAAATAAAGAAGGTGTTGGTGGCATCTTCAATTTTGTGACCAAGCGCGGACTTTGCGGTGGTAAAAACTCCAAGATATCCTGGACTCAGGTTGAAACAGGCTCTGCAATTACCTGGAAGTATCCCAGTTGCATCCTAAAGGGCGATAATTCAGTGGGTGAATTCTACTCAGTAGCTTTGACCAACAATTACCAGCAGGCTGACACAGGTACCAAGATGATCCATCAGGGTAGGAACACCCGTAGTCTAATTATATCAAAGGGGATCTCTGCCGGCAAAAGTAATAATGCTTACAGGGGTTTGGTAAAGGTGAATAGCAAGGCTGAAAATGCCCGCAACTATTCCCAGTGTGATTCACTGCTTATAGGTGATCAATCCGGCGCTCACACCTATCCATATTTGGAAGTTGAAAATCCAACAGCCCAGGTTGAACACGAAGCCACCACCTCAAAGGTGTCTGAGGATCAAATATTTTATTTAAATCAGCGGGGAATTTCCACCGAGGATGCTGTGGGAATGATTGTCTCCGGTTATGCCAGAGAAGTCTTTCAACAACTCCCCATGGAATTTGCTGTAGAAGCCCAGGCTTTGATGTCTGTGAGTCTTGAAGGCTCAGTCGGTTAGAACGTTTTAGGAGAATTTTAATAGATGTTATCCATCAAAAACTTACAAGTATCTGTTGAGGGAAAGCCAATTCTAAAAGGGCTAAACCTTGAGGTCAATCCTGGTGAAATCCATGCCATCATGGGACCTAATGGTTCAGGAAAAAGCACGCTGGCACATGTTCTCTCTGGACGCGAAGGTTATAGCGTTGATGCAGGGTCTGCTCAGTATAAGGGTTTGGACCTGTTGGAAATGGCGCCAGAAATTCGTGCTCGCGAGGGGATGTTCCTAGCATTCCAGTACCCCATTGAAATACCAGGTGTAAATAATACATCTTTTCTGAAAAAAGCATTGAATGAAATTCGGAAACATCGTGGTGAGGAAGAGTTGGATGCCATTGATTTCTTGAGCCTCATAAAAAAGCAGATGAAGCTGGTTGAAATGAAAGAGGAGCTCCTCAAACGACCCGTAAACCAGGGTTTTTCAGGAGGTGAAAAGAAACGGAATGAAATACTGCAAATGGCAGTACTCAATCCTACACTTGCTATTTTGGATGAAACTGATTCAGGCTTAGATATCGATGCCTTGCGTATCGTTGCGGGGGGTGTCAATAAATTGCGTTCCCCGAACAATTCCTTTGTGGTCATCACCCATTATCAACGACTCCTGGATTACATCGTACCTGATTTCGTTCATGTGCTATCCAATGGTCAGATTATCAAATCAGGCACGAAAGAGCTGGCACTGGAACTTGAAGAGCGAGGTTATGACTGGTTGCTTGAAGAAGCTGAGTCAAAGGCTTAGACGGGGCATCTATAGTGGCACACTTAACAAATAATTTTTCGGAGTGGGTCAACCAACAGGTTGACGGTGATTCTCCATTCGCTTTCTCTGAGGCATTAAGATCTGCCTCCCTTTCTAAGCTCGCAACAGGTGTTTTCCCTACTCGCAAGGATGAGGAGTGGAAATACACACCACTGGCTGACTTGTTTGACTCAAAGCCTGGCGAAGAGACAGCAGGGGTTTTGGATACTGAATTTATCAGAAGTTTGAAACAGGCCATGCCATCAGCCCACACCATTGTCTTTTTAAATGGTGAATATTCCGAGGAGTATTCTGATAGCCGGGCAATGCTTGAAGATTCAGGATTGAGCATCTCCCGTCTACCCCAGTTGGAGGGCACTGCACTCAAGTTGGCCGAGGACACCATACTCAAGTCGACTTTAACTGATGATAATATTTTCCAGCATATTGCCTTGGGTTTATCTCAAAATGGACTATTCATTGAAGTAAAAAAGAATGTTGAATGCCAAACACCTATACATGTGATATATATAAGCACAGCTCGTGGTGTGACTGCATTTACTAGCCCGGTCAACGTCATCAGGGTATCAAGCAATAGTCATTTAAAAGTTGTTGAGCAATACGCTTCACTAGGTGAGGCAACGGTTATCACGGTACCGGCAAGCTATGTTCAATTGGAAGATGGCGCTGGGCTTGACTATTACAAAATCGGCATGGAAAACGCCAAGACGAATCATATTTGCAACACATCAGTAAGAGTTGCTGGCTCAGGGACCTTTAGATCACACCAGTATCTTCTGGGTTCAAATCTTACCCGATCAAATCTGGAGGTTAGTTTCACTGGACCAGGTGCAGAAGCCGTACTCAGGGGAGTTTATCTGGGTGATGAGAAGCAACACCTCGATGTCAGAACTTATCTTGATCACGCCCATCCTCATTGCAGTAGTGATCAGCATTTCCGTGGTATTCTAAATGGACATTCCAGGGGCGTTTTTAATGGTTTGGTTCTGGTACGCGAGCATGCTCAGAAAACAGATGCACAGCAATCCAATAAAAACCTACTGCTGTCAAGAGATGCTCGGATTGACACAAAACCTCAACTGGAAATCTTTGCTGATGATGTGAAATGTACCCATGGTGCAACGGTAGGTGAGTTGGACTCGGATGCCTTATTCTATCTGCAATCCAGGGGAATTGATCAAAAAGATGCTACCCTCATGCTCACCCGTGCTTTTGCAGCAGAGGTCACACAGGAAATTGATATCGATTCGCTGCGAACCTATGTTCAGGGCAAAATTGCAGCCTCATTGGATGAGATAGTTATTCCCAGTGTTTGACATTAATAAAATTCGCTCTGATTTCCCTATACTTAAGACCAAAGTCTATGGTAAGCCGCTTGTATACGTTGATAATGCGGCTTCTACTCAAAAACCTCAGCAAGTAATAGATTCTATTTCAGATTTATACTCCAAACATTATGCGAATATCCATCGGGGCGTTCATCACCTCAGTCAGAAGTCCACAGCACTATATGAAGGTGCGCGTGAAACTGTAAAAACCTTTATCAATGCGAATAAGGTCGAAGAGATCGTATTTGTCCGTGGAACAACTGAAGGGATAAATCTGGTGGCGAGCAGTTATCTAGAGCCTCGGTTAGAACCTGGTGATGAGATATTGATTTCTGAAATGGAGCATCACTCCAATATCATTCCCTGGCAATTGGTAGCAGAACGAACTGGCGCACTGTTGAAAATCATTCCCCTACTGGAAAATGGGGAGTTGGATTTGAGTGCACTACCTGATTTGCTATCTCCAAAGGTAAAGTTGGTTGCGGTAACCCACATGTCCAATTCTTTGGGTACCATTAACGATGTATCCCTCATCATTGAGCAGGCCCACGATCTGGGTATTCCAGTATTGATAGATGGGGCTCAATCGATTGCACATATGCCTATCGATGTTCAAAAGCTAGACTGTGATTTCTTTGTGTTTTCAGGTCACAAAATTTATGGACCCACGGGGATTGGTGCTCTCTACGCCAAGGAAAATCATTTACTCAACATGGCGCCATATCAAAGTGGTGGAGACATGATCCTGAATGTGAGTTTTGAGAAAACTGAATACAATGATATTCCCTATAAGTTCGAAGCTGGCACGCCCAACATTGAGGGTACCATTGGGATGGCGGCAGCCCTCAACTATGTATCCGAGGTGGGTATTGAAGCCATTGATGAGTATGAGCAAGAGTTATTAGCATATGCTACGCAACAGTTCTCTGAGATTGAGGGACTGCAGATCATTGGAACAGCACCCAATAAGGGTAGTATTATCTCATTTGTTCTGGATGGTATTCATCCCCATGATGTGGGAACCATTATGGATATGGAAGGTGTCGCCGTAAGAACCGGCCATCACTGCACTCAACCTGTTATGGATTGCTATAACATCCCTGCCACAACCAGGGTGTCACTCTCCTTTTATAATACGATGAATGAGATTGATGAAATAACCAAGGCGATTGCCAAGGTTAAGGAGCTCATGGGCTAATGTCAGAATTGAGAGAATTGTATCAGGAAGTCATCCTGGACCACAACAAAAATCCACGTAATTTCAAAAAACTTGAGCTGCATTCTCATCATGCAAATGGACATAACCCACTCTGCGGTGACAAGCTGGAACTTTTCCTTGAGGTGGTTGAAGGTATTATTAAAGACATTTCCTTTGTAGGTAGTGGTTGTGCGATATCTACCTCATCTGCCAGTCTCATGACACAGTTTCTCAAAGGCAAGTCTATCGCGGAAACACGCCATTATTTTGAACATTTCCATGATCTGGTTACTGGAAAAGAGCTGGATGAAGAAGCTCTGGAAGAGCTGGGAAAGTTAGCTGTTTTTGCTGGTGTGCAAGAGTTCCCTGCCAGAATTAAGTGTGCCAGTCTTTCCTGGCATACCCTTATAAATGCGCTGGATAGTGTTGATGAAACTGCAGCAACTGAATAGATAAATAATTGGATTCAATATATGAATGATAATATGCCAGAAATTGATCTCAAAATAATTGAAGACAAGATCGTCTCCACGATTAAAAAAATCTATGATCCTGAGATACCAGTCAACATTTATGACCTGGGTTTGATATACGATGTAAAAGTCACTGAAGAACTGGAAGCCTATGTGAAAATGACGTTAACTGCACCAAACTGCCCGGTGGCTGGTTCCTTGCCAGTATCGGTAAAGCAGCAAATTCTTCAGGAAGTTCAAGAATTGGAATTTGCAGATGTCGAGGTTGTTTGGGAACCTCAATGGCACAAAGACATGATTAGTGAGGCAGGGTTACTCCAACTCGGTTTACTCTAAAATGAAACTTAGCGCTCAAGAAGAATATGGTATCCGTTGTTTGCTCCATATTGGTCGCAAGACTGAGATGGGCGGCAGCAGTATATCTGCCATAAGCAAAGCAGAAAAAATCACCCCCAGCAATACAGCTAAGCTGGTTCGCATTCTGCGCATGAATGGATTTGTGGAAAGCAGCCGTGGAAAAGATGGTGGTTATACCTTGGCGAAAGCACCTGAAGATATTTTACTTAGCGAAGTTTTTGAGGTACTGGGTGGAAAATTATTTGGTGATGGCTTTTGTGATCACTACGCTGGCACCGGCAAGGTATGCGCTCATTTTGATCATTGTACTGTCAGATCTTTCTGGTGCGCTATCCAATCTGTTCTGGATCATGTGCTCAGTCAAACCACTTTAAAGCACCTTATGGATCCAAGTGGATTGGGTTGGTGGGAGACATGTTTGACTGCAAACCCGCTTCTATCCCAGCCTACATCTTAGTATTTATTAATCATTTACATCTCCCCCTACTCAGATTCGTCATCTAAAATATGACAAATCTCAGCTTGGAAATAAAATATTACAATTGTCGTATTTATACTACACAATATACATTTTTGGCCTATATTGAATCATTCCTTCTATAAAGGATCGGATCATTAGAAAAAGTGACTTATAATTCTGCACATGTAAGAAGCGATTATGAACAGTAAGCAAAAAAATCACGCCCGGGTGCTCATCGTTGATGATGAGCCAGACATCACTCATCTTTTTGAGAATTTCTTAAGTGATCTAGGATATGATATTTCCACAGCCACTGAGCCTGAAGAGGCTATAGAACTTTTCGAAAAAGAAGATTTTGATGTCGCTGTCCTTGATATCAACATGCCACGGATTAGTGGTCTGAAGTTATTGGAACAATTCAAGCAGACAAATCCACAGCTTATTGTCATTATGGTAAGTGCGATACAGGATACAGACATCGTCGTCAAGTGTATTCAGCATGGCGCATATGATTATCTTGCTAAGCCAATTATTGACTTAAACCAATTACAAATTCGAATTTCACGGGGACTCTCTGAAAAGAGGATTCGCAGCGAAAATATTGCTCTAAAAAAAGAATTAAAGCGACACACTGATTTTCTAGAAATAGAAGCTCATTCTGCTGTCATGCAGCGTATTCTGGAAAAGATTAGCACGGTTGCAGATTATAATACGACCGTTCTGCTCACAGGTGAATCAGGTACAGGTAAGGAAGTAGCAGCCCGACTAGTTCATCAACAGAGCCGCAAAACCGGTTCATTCATTCCTATTAACTGTGGAAGTATCCCAGCTACACTTTTAGAAAGCACCCTATTTGGTCATGAGAAGGGATCCTTTACTGGAGCAAATGAACGAAAAAAAGGTGTCTTTGAGGAATCTGACAATGGTACCATTTTCCTGGATGAGATCACTGAAACCACGCCAGAATTTCAAATTCAGTTACTCAGGGTTCTTGAATCCAACACGATTCGACGTGTGGGAGGGAATACTGAAATCCCCCTAAACCTTCGTGTGGTGGCAGCAACCAATCAAAACATTGCAGAATTAGTAAAAATGGGGCGCTTTCGCGAAGATTTATATTTTCGTCTGAATGTCTTTCATATAGAAATACCCCCACTGCGAGATCGAAGAGAAGACCTACCCGTGATCATTGAGTATCACTTAAAACGCCTGTCTAGTGCCATGGGTAAAAATGTTACTCGAATTGCTCCTAAAGCATTTCAAGTATTCAATACCCACGATTGGCCAGGTAATATCCGTGAATTGGTGAATGTGTTAGAAAATGCTATGATAATGTGTAAAGGTGATTCCATCTCGGTTTCGGATTTGCCCACAACCCTATTAAGCGGCGGTAATACCATGGTTCTCAACCAGAATAATATGGTTGATAATTATGCTGATGCGAAGGAGGAGTTTGAAAGAATATATTTTCAGGCGCTTCTGCAGCAAGCCGAATTGAATATCAGTAAGGCTGCCCAATCTGCAGGTTTGAGTCGTCAACATCTGCACTTGAAGCTAAAAAAACTGGGCATCCAGAACTAATATTTATATCGATTTTCCTTCCGCAGGTAACTCAATAACGACATATTCCCCTTTTTACATTCGCTTAATGTTGTTTACATTATGTAGCTTAAGGATAATTTATTGTAAGCGTAGCAACTGAGAAAGTAGATGGAACTAGTTAAAGAAGAAGTAGAAGAAACCTCCCCAAGCCTAGGTGCAATACAGGCTGAAGGAATTTCAGAAATCTATGGTACCTTTGGTCTGAAAATGACCAGCCTAAAAGGTATAGCCTCTTTTGCTACTGGTATGGCTCTTAAAATCTCAGAAGAAGTTTGTCAGTTTCATCAAATTGTTCCCATTGATGTAAAGGATGATGGTACCGTTGTTATTGCCATGGCCGATCCACTTGACATGGTTGCCGTCCAGATCATCCGCGCAAAGGTTAAGCAGGATATTGCTACCGTATGGGCTGACTCTGATAAAATTGAGTTTGCTATTGGTTCAATTTTCTCTGATAAAAATACTTTTGAAGACACACTCCAGGATCTGGTTGAGGTTGAAGATGACCTGGAAGAGGAAGAAGAAGTTGATGAAGATAGTATCGATATTCTTCGGGCATCTGCAACTGATGCACCTGCTGTAGTATTTGTTAACTCGCTCTTGGTACAGTCGGTTCAGGAACGTGCCAGTGATATTCACATCGAACCCCAGGAAAACAATCTTCGAATTCGTTTGAGAATTGATGGCATGTTGCGTGAATTCCCTCCAGCGAACAGACGTCTGCAATCTGGTGTAATTGCCAGAATCAAAATTCTAGCTGATCTGGATATTGCGGAACGGCGCATCCCACAGGATGGTCGTGTCAAGTTTAAGATTATGGGACGTAGTGTTGATGTTCGCTGTTCCACTATTCCCGGGATCTATGGTGAAAAGATTGTTATGCGTATCCTCGATCAAGGATCAACATCCTTGAATCTTGATGATTTAGGATTTGATGATGAAAAACTCATACTTCTGAAAGAAAAAGCCAATGCAGCCAATGGTATGATCCTGGTAACTGGACCTACTGGTTCTGGAAAAACGACGACCCTATATTCTGTTCTTAATTATGTAAATAGTCCTCAGTTGAATATTATCACTGTAGAAGACCCAGTTGAGTACAGACTGGAAGGAATTAATCAGGTGCAGGCTCGTCCCAACGTAGGATTGACCTTTGCCTCGGCCTTGAGATCAATTCTGCGACAGGATCCAGATATTGTTATGGTTGGTGAAATTCGAGATCTTGAAACTGCTGAAATTGCTATTAAGGCGGCTCTTACCGGTCATATGGTATTAAGTACCCTTCACACAAATAATGCCGTTGCGACCATCATTCGTTTGCTTAATATGGGGATTGATAAGTATTTGATCGTATCTTCTTTGTCAGTTATTGTGGCCCAAAGATTGGTCAGGCGAGTATGCACGGGATGCCGACAGCCTATTGAGCCATCGACTGATATAAAAATGTTTATGGAGCGCCAGGGAGTTGACATATCGAAATCTACCTTTTATAAGGGTAAGGGATGTAAACAGTGTTCCGGATCAGGTTTTTGGGGCCGATTCGGGATTTATGAAATATTATTTATGAATCCATTAATTAAAGAGCTGATAATCAACGATGCTTCTGAGGCCGAGATTCGCAAGGTGGCTCAAGAGAGTGGGACCAATTCAATTTTTGATGAGGGTATTCTCAAAGCACAACAGGGTATGACCACTTTAGAGGAAGTCATTAGGGTTGCCTGATGGGTAATTTTAGATACATCGCTGTTGATCTTAAAGGTAAGCGTACTGAAGGTACGCTAGGCGGCTTCACCCGTGAAGAAGTTAGTGCCGAGTTACGTCGCATGGGTCTTAAACCTGTAAGCGTGGAACCAGTTCGGAAGAAAAAGCGGGAATGGAAGCTCAGTGAAATAAATCTCACCTCACCGAAAATTGATCCATCATTACAAGTTATATTTTTTCGTGAACTATCTACATTGCTTGATGCTGGAATTCAGTTGGTAGATGCCATTTCAATTATTCAGTTGCAATTTGAGGATAAAAACTTTCAAAAAGCGATTGGTGAGATTCTTGTCTTCGTGAAATCAGGTCACCCTTTTTCTGATGCACTTAGTGAGCATAAACATATTTTTCCGCCCTTCGTGATCTCCTTGGTTACTGCTGCAGAGATGGGTGGCGGACTGGATAAGATTCTGACCCAGATAGCCGTGTATATTGAAAAAGAGGATGATGTACGTAAACGGCTTAGTTCAGCCACAAGCTATCCCAAATTTATTGGAATGTTTTTTGCGGTCGTTCTCGTTGGGGTTATGTTCGGACTCATGCCCAAATTCGCAGATATTTTTGCAAGTTTTGGTGCCGAGCTACCCTTTTCAACTCAGATAATGATAAACATCAGTACTTTCCTCCGGAATAATCTTATCGTCGAAGCAATTCTAGTGGGAGGACTCTGGATTGGCTGGAAGGCTTTTGCAGTATCACCCAAGGGTAAGTATTTCATTGATAAGCATATTTTCAAATTGCCTGTAGCAGGACATATTATTCATAAGTCAATGGTTTCCAGGTTCGCAAAAACACTTTCAGTATTGATTCGAGCTGAAGTTTCAATAGTCAATGCGTTAAAAATTGCCGGAAATACTTCTGACAATGAATACATCAAAGAAATAACTGAGCATGTTGCCTTGCAGGTTACCCATGGCCGCAGCATGGGTGCACAATTAGCAAAATACACTGATGTCTTCCCAATCATGGTTAGCTCCATGATAACTGTCGGAGAGAAATCAGGTGCTCTAGCTATTATGCTTGAAAAGATCTCTGAATTTCATGAAGCTGACTTCAACACTGCGGTAGATAAACTGTCCAAGACAATTGAACCGATTATTATGGGTGGACTAGGCGTCGTTATCAGTATCATAATCGTAACGCTCTACCTGCCTATCTTCCAGATGAGCTCAGCAATACACTAGCTTTCCTGCCTCACACAACTTTTTACTCCATTAGATAGCATAGGATTTGTTCGGATTTCTCAATTGACCTGATGATTCGGGAACATTCCACACCAATTAAATACTATATAAAATACTTATTATTTTGTGATTATTTTTGCTCATACTTGGCTGAGATAATCTTAAAGAATGCTTCTGAGTAGGTATCATAGAGGTGATTCGCAGATATATATATTATGGATTGAATCGTCATAATAATGCTACATTTAGCCAGAAGAGGTTGGTCAATTCATAACTCAGAAAAGGCAAAACAACCCTTGAGGGACATGTTGTTAGCAGAATATTACAGTTCATCTAATTTATTGTTTATTCGGGCTTTATAATTTTTGGTATTTGCTTGATAAGGTTTTTCCTTATTAAAACATAGGGAATACCTCTTGGAATAGAGGTGTTGCTGTTCTAATTTTAAGACATCTTAGTGGAATCGCTCTTTGTAATTGTTACATACTATCTAATAGCATATTTATGTTACATTTTCCATGTAATTGTTTATTATGCACTTATGGCACATGCTTCATGTTGGCACAACCTTTGAACGTTGTATAGGCCATGATGCGGATGTATTTATCAAACACACAAAAATGCGATTCGCTGAACAAAACGAAAAAAAAAGTCCTTAGAGGAGGATATTAAAAATGAAAAGAAATAGTGGTTTTTCACTAGTCGAACTGATGATCGTGATTGTGATTATTGGTGTCTTGGCAGCTGTTGCAGTGCCAATCTATAGTAACAATGTAATGAAAGCTAAAATGAGTGAAGCTGATGCAGCTCTTGGAAGTATCAGAACCCAACTTCGCGTTTATTATGGCGAAAATGGAACATATCCTACAGCTGCTACGGGTTCAGCAGTCGTTGGTGCAGACTGGAATGACATTAATGCGAATGAACTAGATGGTAAGTACTTCGATGATGATTCCTTCACCTATTATGGTTATGCAGGTGGTGATTCCTTCACCGTTACTTGTGCTAATGAAGGTGTTATTAATTATGATCGTACTCTTGACCAATCTGGAGTTTTGGGCGGAGGAATTGAAGAGTAACACGCCGCTGAAACTTAGGGTGATCTAGTTATTTGAAACAGATGAACAATCAAGGTTATACTCTCGTTGAGGTTATGATCTCCGCCACACTCCTAGCAATCATTGTTTTGGGTACGATGCAGTACTTCACAATGAGTCGCTGGCAAGTGGAAAAGGGAATCAGAGCTCAACTTGCCTGGGCCAACATGGGCTCCCGTATGGAGAAAGCCATAGACCTTGGTTATGCTTCACTTCAAGATAGTCTACCTGAGACTTCGGTATCCCTGATACTTAACGGTATTCAGGGATACCGTACTACTATCATCACATCAATCGATGATAGTTCTGATGGATATTGGCCCGCTGACACTTCCCAACCCGATTACTATGATGTAACAATAAAATTTGCCTGGTTCACCACCGACAACATCACTGATAGTCTAAGCTGCAGTTTCTCTGAGGAACGTGGCTGGACTTATTGATGACTCATGTCCTCCCGCAATAATCGAGGTTTTTCTCTTGTTGAATTGACATCCGCAATGGTTGCCAGTGCAATTTTAGTCCTCGGATTTGGATCAGTCATCGTTATGAGTCGTCAACAACTGTCTGATACGAACATTCGTGTGGGATTGGGCTACGATCAGGTCATAATTGATCGCTATGTCCGCACAAAACTCACCTCCACAGTAAGTGATTCAATGCGAATTTATGCTGATGCCTCGGATGAAGCATCCAATATTACAAGTACCTCTGGAACTATTCTTAGAGCCGTTGATGCAGATTCTACTATTTACCATCTTGATCTTACTGACAATACACTACTCTGGGTAACTGATGATTCCGTTACACATAATCCTGTTGACTCTGAGATATCAGATCTTCTTTTTTCAGAGAGAGTAGGAAATCTTGGCAAAATTTTAAATGTCAGCATGAATTTAGTCTCCGATGAAGATACTCTTTCCGTCGCCTGGACCATCACACTCAGAAATTAGTTTACCCCCTCTTTTAAATTTGAACAATTCTTTATCCTGGCTTTGCCTATTTAAATTTTCATATCATCAATTTTTCATTATACCTCATATCTCTTGAGATTATTCGCCTTTTTACCAATACTATAGATACGAATGTAATATTTCAGGACTGCAGCCTATCATGTTGCAATTATCGAGATCACTGAAGAAAGTTATTCCTCAGTTTTTTTAGCATTATAATTGCAATGCTGAACACATATCCAGCTTATACGAATTGGCAACTCAGATTCCAGGCTTCATAGACGTTTTTCCTATAGAACTGAAAAGCTGCTTGATGTGGTCACCAGATAATTTGCCTCACTACCCCCTCAGATGGCCTCCAATCATAAAGAGGTATCTAGAGTCCATATTATCTTAAGGATCCCCTCCAGGTGGATATATGGACGTGAGACCTGCACTTCACGGATAGCTATAGGTAATACGAGCTCTCATATGTGCTTCAGAAACGAAGCTCATAATACATGATTCTTACATTAATGGCTGATATTATTGATTTACACCCCATTATACACCTATAGCTCCATATTTAAGAGAGTACATTGATTTAAAACCCTTCAATTATCGTAATATTTTTAATACATAATCGCTTGTTATAGATAATTCACGTCAGTGGCTTATCGCGATTTTACATATTCGTATTGATCAATTGTACAAATTGTTACACTTGGTTATCATATTGTATTATATATACTTATCATGGCTATACCCTCAGTTTTATGGGGTATTTTCACCATTTTAGCCCTCCTTTTTCCAGGTCTCGTTAGAATTATATGACATATTTTGATTACATTGCTGCTGCTTTGTGACATAATTATGACGTGATTTTGAATGTGCACATTTTTATGACATGTCTATCTGATT
>JABIFX010000011.1 GCA_018650445.1 Fidelibacterota bacterium | reverse complement strand
GGTGGCGACAAGTATGATAATATTCGTATTGGTCTGAATGGGCGTATGGATACACTCCAGGCAGCTATTGTACTGGAGAAATTCACACTCTTCCCAGGTGAAGTAACGCTTCGCAATGAAGTGGCAGCCAAATATAATGAGTTATTATCAGACCGAGTGGTTATCCCAGAGGTAGCTAGTGGCTTCACCAGTGTATGGGCCCAGTATTCTATTTTGGCCAAAGATGCCGATGATAGAGCTGTTTTGCAGGCAAAACTAAAAGATGCCGGCATTCCCTCGGCTGTTTATTATCCAAAGCCATTACATCAGCAGACTGCCTTTAATCATCTTGCTTACAAAGATGGAGATTTTCCAGTGAGTGAAGAGATGAGTCAACGCATTTTTAGTTTGCCCATGCACCCTTACCTAGAGACTGCTGATATTGAAAAAATTTGTAAAGTCTTAAATAGCTAGTCAAAGGTCAGAAGGTCTAAAAGTCGAAGGTGTAGATGACCAAAGTATCCCGATTTGAGGATTTACGCATATGGCAAGAAGCAAGATCTCTTGTGAAACACATTTACAAGGAGATTTCCAGGAATGCTAATGCCAGCAAAGATTGGGGTTTCCGCAATCAGATTCAAACTGCTGCAGTCTCTATAATGAATAATATCGCTGAAGGATTTGAAAGATCTTCGGATAAGGATTTTGCACGATTCCTGGACATAGCAAAAGCATCTTGTGGAGAAGTGAGAAGTATGCTCTACCTTGCAGGCGACTTAAAGTATATGGAAGATATGAAAGCGAATGAATTAAGAGATGGCGCAATCCAAATATCTAAGGGAATAGCATCACTTCAAAAGCATCTTCGAAAGTAGATGGAGGCTTTTACCTTTGACCTTCAGACTTTCGACTTTCGACTTTCGACAATCACAACGATAAGCTATGAATTTGTACAGCAATAAATTTAATTGAGGGAATACATGAACAACAAAACAAGAATCTGTGTGGTGGGCGCCGGCCGTTGGGGAACCAACCATATCAAGACCTTAAAAAATCTTGGGAGTTTAGCAGGTATCGTGGAATCCCGGGAGGATCGCAGGGATGAACTGAAGACACTATTCCCCGAAGCAACCCTTTTTCATAGTGTCAGAGATGTCCCCCTGGACGATTTTGACGGGTTTACAGTAGCTACCCCGGCTGAAACTCATTTTAAAGTGGGTTCCTATCTCCTGGAGCAGGGTAAACATGTTTTGATCGAAAAACCCATCGCCTTGAACACAAAAGAGGCTGGTGCTTTAAAAGAATTGGCAGATAAACACAAGGTCAACCTCATGGTTGGACATGTCCTGCTCTTTCATCCTGCTATTATCAAGATTAAGGAGTTAATCGACTCTGGGAAAATTGGTAAGTTAGAGTATATCTATAGCAATCGCCTGAATCTGGGCACCGTACGTACGGAGGAAAACATCCTCTGGAGTTTTGCTCCCCACGACATCTCCATTTTTGAATACTTTATTGGCTCAAACCCCACAGAAGTAGTTAGTAGGGGAGGTGCGTTCTTAACACCTGGAATCCATGATACAACTATGACCTCGCTGACTTATCCAAACAATGTGGTGGGTCATATTTTTGTCAGTTGGCTGCATCCTTTTAAGGAACACCGCATGGTCATGATAGGATCCAAGGGTATGATATCTTTTGAGGATAGTTCTGAGGAAAAGGATATCCTCTTCTATGAGAAGGGCATCGATTGGGTTCAGGGCGAACCCATCAAACGTGATGGTCCCACAGAAGTGATTCCCTATGATAAAGGTTTCCCTCTTACCAATGAAATTCAGTATTTCATAGACCATCTTGATGGATCAAAACTTGGAATCGCCGATGGTCAGAATGCCTTTGATGTTCTGGAAGTCCTGGAAAAAGCGACCCATTCACTCCAAGGGACTAAAGCCGATGACAATTCTGAAACATCCGCTTCGGAATCAGATTTTTTCGTCCACCCCACCAGTGAAGTAGACGCCGGAGTTACGGTGGGCAAGGGTAGCAAAATCTGGCATTATTCACATGTTCAATCCGGATCATCTCTGGGAGAAAATGTCTCTATTGGTCAAAATGTTAATGTGGGTAATAATGTAAAAATTGGCAATTCGGTCAAGATTCAGAACAACGTCTCGGTCTATGAGGGTGTTGAGTTAGAGGATTATGTCTTTTGTGGTCCTTCAATGGTGTTTACCAATATCCAGCGACCCCGCTCAGAATTCCCTCAACGGGGAACTGAGTTTTACGC
>JABIFX010000012.1 GCA_018650445.1 Fidelibacterota bacterium | reverse complement strand
TGTTCTTAACCCAACCCGTAAGCCCCAAGTGTTGTGCCGTCGTACTGACAAAATATCTGAATCCTACCCCTTGAACTTTACCTGATATTCTATAGATAGTCGCTGTATCCATGGCTATTTCTTTCTGTTAATCGCTTCCTCGGGTAAAACGCTGGGACAAAATTCAGCCAGCACACAGTCATGGCATTGGGGACGGCGAGCAATGCAAACTGCCCGGCCATGATCAATGATCAGATGAGTGAACATGACCCAATGTTCCTTTTCAATGATTGGTTGGAGCTCCACCTCAATTTTTACTGCATCTTTCTGATTGGTCATTCTTAAAAGATTAGCAATGCGAATAACATGAGTATCTACTACCAGACCTGGGATATGGAATCCAGTACCTAACACCACATTGGCTGTCTTTCGACCCACCCCAGGGAGCTTTACCAGTGCATCCAGGTCTGCAGGGACTTCACCTTGATGCTCCTGCATAAGGGTTTGTGCACAGGCACTCATGTTTTTTGATTTGCTATTGAAGAATCCTGTGGATCGCACCAGCTCAGCGAGGTGCTCTACTGGAGCACTGGCCATGCTTTGGGCTGTGGGATAGTGCTTAAATAGGTCAGGTGTAACCTTGTTTACTCTGTCGTCAGTGCACTGGGCTGAAAGCATGGTGGAGATGAGGAGTTGGAATGGTGATCGATGCTCGAGACTACATTTTGAATTAGGATAGGTTTCGTATAAGGTCGTGATAATCCGCTGCATCCGGAGCTGCTTATTTTTCAATGATTCTCTCATGAGGCTCTCCGAGTCTGTAAATAATTTTTCATTTCATTCACACCCATGGTATTGATTACTGCACTGTTAGAAAAACCACCTTTGCGAGCCATGCGAACGCCCAACGGGATTGAGTCAAGTCCACTAATACTGTGAGCATCAGGATTGATTGAGATCTTGACACCTTTTTCTCTAGCATATTTGAGATATCGCCAATCCAAATCAAGTCGCTTGGGGGTCGTATTTATCTCAATTAGTTTATCATTTTCAGCAGCCACATCTATGATGGTTGGCATATCCGGATTGTAGCCAGGTCTGGCCATAAGCATTCTGCCAGTTGGATGCCCGAGCATGGTGGTAAATGGACTTTGCATAGCTCGGACGATGCGCTCGGTTTGCTTTACAGGATCCAGCTGAAAATGGCTGTGGATAGAAGCAATCACAAAATCAAAACCCGATATGAGTTCCTCATCATAATCCAGGCTTCCATCGCTCAAAATATCAGCCTCAATACCCTTAAAAATATGGAAATCGGTATAAGCGTCATTGAGTTGATCGATGAGATCCCATTGAGCTTTAACGCGGTCGGGTTTCAAGCCATTTGCATAGTAAGCCGCTTGTGAGTGTTCGCTGATACCGAGATATTGATATCCGATAATTCGAGCCGCCTCGGCCATTTCCTCAAGAGAGTTGCGACCATCGCTCCAGGTGGAATGGGCATGAAAGGCACCTTTTATATCTCCCTGGTCAATCAGCTTAAGATCTTCAGGAAACGTTTCATATGCGTCTCTCAGCTCAGGCTCAATCCATTGAATACCAATTGAATTGCATAGAGTTTTTTCAGATGAAAGCGAGGCAACCCCAGCCTGAGTGAGAGCTTGAATAGCAGCTTCTGCTTTACTGCCATACAAGCTCTGCAATTGTTGAGCATAGACCTCACCACCGGTTCGAATGAGTTGCTGAGCGTTGAAAGATTCTGGGGTAGTTACCCATAGATGGACGGGCATCCCTGTAGCGTCCTTTATGACTATAGAATGTGATTCAGAAAAACTACAATCCAATTTATCATTTAACTCTTTTAAGAGTTCTGATGAGTTTGCCTGGACAAGCAGTTCTATGGATTGGAGGAGTTTGTCCCCTCTTCTGAGTGTACCAGTCGGTTCAATTCGAGAGATACTTTGAAAGGACGATAATTTTTCAATCCAACTTTGCGCTACTGATAAAGCAGTATCTAGATAAAAATCTCTGGCATGTTTAGCCTGGAAGGCAATAGCATCCAGAAGTTTCATCTGCAGCTTGGGACCAAAACCCTTCATTGTGGATAAAGCATCTGCTTCACAGGCTAGTTTTAGAGCCTCAACGCTAGAGATATCAAATTTTTTCCAGAGCAATTGAACCTTCTTCATACCCAGACCAGGGAGATCCAACAGATCTGTTAACCCTTCAGGAAGTTGTGCTTCCAGCTCCTTTTCCAGACCCACAGTTCCTGCCTTGGCGAAATACATGATCACATAGGCTAACTTGGGACCAATGCCTGGTACATCCTTCAGGCGATCTTCATCGACAAGCACACCCATGTCTTCGTCATGATCTCTGACGATAAGTGCCGCCTTCTCAAAACTGCGAATCTTCAAGGGGTTCT
>JABIFX010000104.1 GCA_018650445.1 Fidelibacterota bacterium | reverse complement strand
TTTCAGTATCGAGGAGTTCGCCGAGGCCGACTTTATCGAGTAGCTAGCTGATGAAGATATCTCCGCTGTCCTGCACTAGCGAGATAGGAGGGGAGGCAGTCCGCCCGGACTGTCCTCCCTTCCGCCGTTTTTGGGCTGAACGTAGAGCTCAAGTCCCAAAATATCGGTCACCTGCATCCCCAAGACCGGGGACGATGTACCCAACATCATTTAATCGTTCATCTATCGAAGCAGTAAAAATGGATACATCAGGATGCTTTGTAAAGACTTCTTTTATGCCTTCTGGAGCGCAGATCAGAGTCAATAATCTGATATCTGTAGCACCTTGAGATTTCAACAAATCAATTGCTGCACATGCACTTCCCCCCGTAGCCAGCATGGGATCCATGAGAAAACAGCTATGGGCGGATGTTGAATAATTTGGCAAATTTTTGTAATAATATTGGGGTTCCAGACTCTCTTCATCTCTATAGAGACCTACAAAACCAACATGCGCATCGGGTAAAAGACTGAGACCGACATCTACCATAGCCAGGCCCGCTCTCAGAACAGGGATAAACCAAATGTCATTAGCGAAAACCATTTCTGTGGTTTTTTGCATGGGTGTTTCAATACTCTGCTCAACGGTGGTTAATGATTCAGTTGCAGCCATAAGCACCAAACTGCTCAGTCGCTGAGCTGATTCTCTAAATCGTTGACTGTCAGTGTCTTTACTTCTCAGGATGGCTAAGTTGTGTGAGACGAGTGGATGAGATTTCAACTCAATGACTTGGGACAACAGACACTCCGAAATTATGGTTTTAAAATGCTTGTACTAAAAGTAATCCCGGATAAAAAAAAGTCTACGCCTATTCTGCAAAGGTCTATTTACGCATTTTTGGTACTGATGTCTTTGTGTTTAAAGCAGTAATCGAGAATGGACTATAGAGCTTTTAATATTTTCTGTGGGATGTATGTTCCACTTTCAAGTCTTGAAGCTGAGAAGCATTGGGGCGGATTGTCAGATTTAAACCTCCCCATCTACCCATGGGGGTCCAGGACAGGGTCATCTTCCAGCAATGCAGTTTCCGGGTAACTCCAACAGAACCGCTCACCAGTTTTTTATCTATGAGATTGAACCGGGGATTATAGTTAACGGCCCAGTTTTCAGAGAGATTAAACTTTAAATTGGTGCCCAGGTTGAAAGTTTGTTTGGCTTCGTCCAGTGGATTCTGATGGCTATATGAATAACTGAAATTAAAATTTGCTGTCCAGGCGGCAGTGCTGCGACCAGGACGAGCCCTTGGAACGTTGATATCACTAAAATCAAAATCCTCATCAAAACCTTGTGCAGAGTCAGCGCTTAAGCTGTCTGGAGAAATTTTCTCCCTGGGACCTGAGCGTAAGCCACCTGGTGCAGCTCCCTCTAGCTTAAAACCAAAACTAAAACCAGCGCGGGTCATTCGTGGTGCTCGGAACTTGTCAATCTTATGGGTACCTGTTGAGTCTCGTTCATAAACCTCATAGGTCATGCTGGGGCTGAGTCGGAAAGATTTTCCAATATTCACTTTCATACTGCTGGAAATATCCGATGCTTTCAGGGAATCAGCTTTGAAATTATACGATCCGCTCATATTCCAGGTGAAAAACTGGGATTTACTCTCCACATCATTTTGAAACAATTTATAGTCAAAAACATTACTCAATCTCCAACTCATTCTTAGCGCTTCATTGCTTGATGTCGCGCCGAGATCACTTCCTGCAAAGCGGTCGAAGCGCTGTATTGCACCAGTTGTGTCCGTCAGATATTCTGTGTATCCCCAAAAATCTGTTGAAAAGTTAGGTGTATAACTCAGGGACATTGAGGGGGTTAATGTGTGTCTGATAGCCTGAAGCGGTCCGATATGAACTGGAAAGATTCCATACAATTTTGTATTCAGACTGGCACTGGTACTGAAGGTTCCGCGACGGATAAAACCATCGATTTCTGTGGTTTCAATAGCACCCGAGCCCGTGTCCACCAAGGCCATGCCATTTTCATCCAGAATGGGATCGTAGTACTTAAAACCCCAGGCATCTTTATATGAAACAGACCCCACCAGTTTCAGCACCTTCATCACCTGAGTATTCCCTGAAAGACTCATGTTGTGATTCCAGGTCCGTGTATCCACAATATCTTCCTGCCAGAGGAGGGTATCCGTTGCCAGGCTATCAGGATTATCATAGGACAGATAGCTCCACTTACGTCGATTACTAAAAGCATTATTGTAGCTCCAGCGGAAGCTATTATACCAATGCTCCTGATTCCCTTTTACCTTGATAATCGGAGACGATGCACGACTGAATCGGAAAGAGGGCAAGGCGAGTGTTGGCCCCGTCAGCTTGATCCCGGCAGATTCCGGTGCCTCTCCCACCCGACGAGTTACCTGGAGGTTTTCATCATAAGTTCCACTCAGAGATGTCGTACTGTTAATGGATTCAAATTTTTTGTTGATGGAGATACCGGAATGCAACCTGGTATTCAAACGCTCGTCTTGATCATGGCTATAATTTCTATCAAAATTGGCATCACCTGAGAGCTCTCCATTTGCTCTAATGGTGAAACTCGGATCAATGGTCTGTGAATGATTAAATTTGAGCCGCCACTTCCAATTCATGGGATCATCCAGGGCATTACGGTCTGAAACCATTGAAGCGTCAATGGAGCCGTTGATGTTGTAACGCTTTTTATACCTGAGGACACTTCTCAAATTGAATTCTTCGTATTGATCCCAAAAGGTTCCGGTCATTTTAAAATCGGAGTAGTCATTGATGGCCCAATAATACCCAAACCCTTTCAGGGCACGACCTCCGTTGGTAGGCCGATAGTCATAAGAAGGCAGGATAAATCCAGAGCTGCGTCCTTTTTTCTGTGGGAAAACCGCAAAAGGCAGGGCAATCAGTGGAATATCAGCAATGTAAAGTACGACAGGTTTGGCGATGATGATTTTGTCAGTATACAACTTCATCTGTCTGCTATAGAAATAAAAGTGTGGGTGATCCTCAAGATCACAGGTGGTGTAATAACCGTCTTCCATGAGATAAATGTCTTCATTAATACGGGTCAATTCTTCACCATAGTAATTGCCATCATCCATCTTGGTTCGACCGGCAGCCACTTTACCCCGCCGGGTTTTCAGGTCATATACCATGCTCTGGCCATTAAAATCCTCTTGACCCTTCTGAGAAAGAACCGGGTAGTCTTCGGAGCCAAGAGTATCAACCAGACTACGAGCTCGCAGAAGGTTTTGACGCCAATAGACACCTACATGCCCCGCCTTCAATTTCATATCGCCATAATCAATTGAGGCGTTGGATTTCAACTGGGTCGTTTCATTCTGCATACTATAAGCAATATGGTGAGCCCAATATTTGATGGGAGACGAAATCTCTGTGCTACCCCTGGCGGGTGTAAATTCACCCTCTGCCCCACCCGTGACGGAAATGTCTGAGATGCTTGAGTCTGACAGGAGGATAAACAGAGTGTCGCCACTCACTTTGTTGGAACCCTTGAAGGTTCCTTCTTCAATTACGTTGAAAAAGGAGGTTGCCATTTCAATCAAGGTCACTGTCTCAGGCTGTCCCTCGTTGAATTCAACCGCCATCACCTTTCCATCCAACCAATCTGTAAAGGTGGTATCGTCTGATGCTTTTTTCTGAGTAAAGTGGGGATTTTCCGGGACATACACCGATTTGAGATCACCATTGTCCATGTGCAGATTGAAAATATCACCGCTCAATACAAAATCATCTTCCTGGAGCACGGGCTTTTTCCGCATGATGGCTACATCATCATCCTGCATGTATACAGCCTGTCCACAGGTTCCTAACGCATCACCATTGCGCAGCTCCACATTCTGCCAGGCGAAAAAATAACCATCTTCAAGACTGAGGCTGTCTGAGTCGATCTGTAGGGTGGTGTCTTCAGCTGACCACTTCTTAAATTGAGCATCTCCATAGCTGAGCAGAGAATCTTTACCTGAATAGTACAGTAAATGTCTTCCGGAAACGCTGAGACTATCCGTGGTATTCACCATGGAAGCACTCCCCCGGGCATCACCAAGCTGACTGTCTTCATAATAATAAATAGTATCTGCCATGAGCGTGGAACCGCTATCTACGAGGGCTGGCTCATCGGTTGCCAGAACCTTTTTGAGATCGATGTAATAACCCAACTTTTGGGCGGTGACCACAAAGGGATCATCCTCAAAACGTGCATCACCAAGGAGCTCCACATATTCATCACTCCCTGCATATCGAGCTGTATTGCTTGAGAGTTTTGACTCTGGAGTAGTAATAGTGACATGACCACTCAACAGGGCTTCGTCCTTCTCCATTTGAAATTCTGCAACATCACAGTTGAGCAGGGCATCGCCACGTCTCATTTTCACATCACCCACCAGGCGTCGATAGGTGATCCCCCCACGATTAAATGACTGGATTTCATCCGCCCGAATCAGTTCCAGCTTTTCACCCCTTGCAGCCAGTGCCAGAGAATTACTCAAGGCGAATACTATGCAGAGGAGGGTGATGCGGAAAGTGGGTGGTCTGAATAAGGGCTGCATGAGAGGTTGAATGGATTATGAACCGGAAGGTTCCTCAAAGCGTGATGCCCACAGAGTAACGAGACGTTCGTATATACGCTTTTCTATACCTTCAGTTGTGGGCCGATAAAACTGCCTGTTCTTCAGATCATCTGGGAAATAGTTCTGATTGCTAAAGTGACCGGGGTAATTATGTGGATATTGATAACCTTCGCCATGCCCCTGATCTTTCATCAGGCTGGTGGGTGCATTGCGTAGGTGAAGGGGGACAGATTTCGCGCCTTCTTCCCGAACGGTTTCCTGGGCAGCTCGCAGGGCCATATAGCTGGCATTGCTTTTGGTTGTAGAGGCCAGGTAGGTCGTGACTTGTGATAGGACGATAGCCCCTTCTGGCATCCCTATCGCGTGCACTGCCTGTAATCCAGATGTGGCCAGGGTTAAAGCCTGGGGATCTGCGTTTCCCACATCTTCTGAAGCCAGGATAATCAGACGCCTCGAAATAATGATGGGATCCTCTCCTCCTTCCAGCATGACAGAGAGCCAGTACAGGGACGCATCGGGATCGCTGCCCCGCACACTTTTTATAAATGCTGAGATTGCATCATAATGATAGTCGCCAGTTTTGTCGTATAGCTGATGCTTATTCTGAAGGGCTTCCCTGACATGTTCTTCGGTAATAGTAATGACCTGATCTTTATCGCGATCTGGTGTAGCAACCGAAGTACTTATCTCAAGGGCATTTAACAGGCGTCGGGCATCCCCAGAAACTGATTCCAGGAGCAGGTCTTTTCCATCCTTGTCAAACTGGATGTTTTGAGTACTCAAAAAGAGGTCTTCAGAAATGGCATGCTCAAGAATTTCTGCTAGATCTTCTTTGTCGTGGGAGTTCAGCTTGAGTACTTGACAGCGACTTAAAAGAGGTGAAATGACTTCAAAACTGGGGTTCTCGGTAGTGGCGCCAATCAGCGTAATGACGCCATTTTCCACGGCCTGAAGCAGGGCATCCTGTTGGGCTTTATTAAAACGGTGTATTTCATCTATAAACAAGATACTGGGTTTTCCCATTTCTCGATTGGCTTTGGCTTTAGCCATGGCCGCGCGGACATCCTTAACTCCAGAGGATACCGCAGAAAGTTCATAGAAATGTGCTTCTACCTGGCTGGCAATGATTTTGGCCAGGGTGGTTTTTCCGCAACCGGGAGGTCCCCAGAGGATGATTGAGAAAAGACGATCTGCTTGAATCGCTTTTGCCAGGAGCCTGTTTTCCGCCACAAGATGCTGCTGCCCTAAAAAAGCAGTGAGTGTGTTGGGACGCATACGTTCTGCCAGGGGAGGCAGAGTGCGGGGATTATCGGCATTATTGAAAAGACTCATGGCCTAGAAATTAACCGGTGTGGTTGAAGGAATAAGCAAAAAGTATTTTCGATTAACCCTGTCTACCATTTAATTCGCACTTTTTTTTAGAACATTTGATTGGGTTTAACCTTTATCGAGACTGGAATCCGTTTAACGATTTATATTATGGATTTCTAACAGGCCTGGCAGATTGTGCACAGAAGACTAACACAAACTTATCAAAGGAAACCTATGCGATATTTTTTCCTGATTATAATTATTGTCCTGTTCAGTTCACTTTCAGCCCATGAAAGCCCCTCCCCTTTTCTAGAAGATATCCTCCAGGAGTTCCCCAATGTCCGTGACCTCACTTTGGGCAAGGATGAAGCCTATTTCACAGTTCAGAGCCCCCTGGGAGAGATTTCTGTTATCATGGTCTCTCGGAAAATTCGCAATAAGTGGCGCAAACCCAAAATCGCTTCCTTCTCAGGGAGCTTTGCCGATTTAGAGCCTTTTCTCTCAATCGATCAGAAGCATCTCTACTATGCTTCCAATCGGCCCCTCACATCAGCCGGGACGGAAGTAAAAGACTATGATCTCTGGATGGTTGAACGTGATGATTCCAAGTCGAAATGGTCAAATCCGATAAATTTGGGGTCTCTGATAAATACTGAGCACAACGAGTTTTACCCTACATTAACTCAAGCTGGGAATCTCTATTTCACCAGCGATCGACCTGATTCAAAAGGAAAGGATGATATCTTTATGAGCGTCAGAGCAGGTAAGGCTTTTACCGAACCCGTCTCTCTCAGCGACTCCATCAACACATCAGGATATGAATTCAACGCTTTTATTGCTCCCGATGAGTCCTATCTGCTTTTTTCTGGCTACAACCGAGAGGATGGTCTGGGGAGTGGTGATCTATATATTTCTTTCAGGAAAGCAGATAAAACCTGGACACAAGCTGAAAATATGGGGCCAGATTTTAATTCGAAATACATGGATTATTGTCCTTTCGTTCAAAACAATGTTTTGTATTTCACCAGTCGCCGGAGTGATGTTGAATTCCAAGCAGGCGGTTTCACAAACACGGAGACTCTCCTCAAAGAATTGAATAAATCGAGCAATGGACAGAGTCGATTGTACAAAACTCACCTTAGGATTCAAAAGTAACGGATAGAGCCAGAGGCTTTTCTTGTAACGCCCGAGCTATTTATTCGTCTCAGGTAAGGACAGGATGAAGTCATACAGCGACAGATCGTTATTTTAGGGGAAACACATGAGTTACTATTCTAGCACCACATTATCTGAGACCACATTTGAAGTAGCCCTGGAGACCATTACTGTTGAATTAGCCAAAGAAGGTTTTGGGATTATCAGTGAAGTTGATGTTTCAGGAACTTTTAAGAAAAAGATGGATGTGGATTTTAAGAAGTACACCATCCTGGGCGCCTGTAACCCCGGCTATGCGCATCATGCCATACAAACTGAAGATAAAATTGGTGTCTTCCTACCCTGCAACGTGGTGGTGATTGAACAATCCCCGGGAACGATTGAGGTCGCTGCCGTAGATCCAACTGCATCCATGATGGCAGTCGAGAATTCCGAGCTGGCAGAAATGAGCCTGAAGATCCAGAGCAAACTCCAGAAAGTTATTCAGTCTCTTTAATTAGCCCCCCGCCTTCTGAAATTATTTTAGAATAATCTATACAAGTTCTTAGTAAGAATTGAAAATAAGTATTGCTATTCAATATTATATAGATACATTCCTATGTATAAATGAGAAAATGAAAATGGCCTACGACTTAAATAAATTTTTCAAAGCAATCTCGGATCCTAACCGGGTCAAGATCATGGAGCTCCTCAAGGACAAGGAGCTGAACGTGAGCGAGATTTGCCAACACTTTGATATGCAGCAACCCTCAGTCTCACATCACCTCAGCGTTTTAAAAAATGCTGATATTGTATCTTCTGCCAAGCGTGGAAAAGAGGTTTACTACCGACTTGATTCTATTTGTATCACGAACTGTTGTAATGGTTTTCAGGAACAGTTTGTAGAAATTGAGAAGTTGAAGTGATTTTTTTTAATTCAACATATAGATATATACCTATCCATATATTTAAAATTGGAGCACCATACTCCAGAGAGGAAAACAAATGATAACTCAAATATGTATTAATGCGCCTGCCGGTCAGGATTGTCTGGAATTCTCCCGTATTGGTGAAGGCCCCTCAAAAAAATGGCGGTTTGACCGCATTAACAGCAAAACCAAAACTGAAGCTAGCACGGAAAGTTCACCGAATTCCTCAATCAATTCGGTGAATCAGGGGCTTTTTTATGTCAACCAGTCCGCTTATGGACATTTGATTTAACACAGGGAAAGGAGATCACATGAAACGCTTTAGAATACCTAGAACTGCTCACTGTTCAGACGGCTGTATAATCCAGTCCTGGGCATGACTTTAAACTGCCCGGTTTCTATTCCGCTGTCGGAAAAAACCTGTCAGGGTCACCACCAGGGTGAGTAAAAGAATGACCCCTGAAATCACTAGAGACCAGGGTTTAATAACTGAAGATTCTGCTTCAAGGGAGATTCCTCCAAAAAACATTTTGATTGTCACAGGCTCCCAACTCATCCGATTTCCCCTAACATCCAGGGCTGATGTTTTTCGAATCACGCCGGGCATCTCAACACTTAAAATGTAATTATCCAGATACACCTCTTCGAAGAATAACCAACGCTTATAAAATCTGATAAAACCATCAGCATTAGCATCGTTAACTTCCTCAATGGTTTTCCTGTTGATATATTTTTCCAGGATTGATTTCCAGGCCTGATTCTCATTAGTATAGTTGGTAGTGCTAAGCGACTTGAGGAGTGAATCTGAATTCTCCTTGATCATCCCATTAATTACTTCAAGATTTCCAGAACGCTCCCCTCCCTTACGCAACTCGAGTAGAAAATCCTCAAAAGCCAACTGCTCCATATATGTTTCCCACTGATACTCAAGTCGTTCAGCCACTGCACTATCCAGAATTCCTTCGCCTGTCTCGAATTCATTTTCTATAAGCGCATCCAGTTCAGCCTGGCTTAAATATGGCTCTATTGGGAGCTCTGGTCCTGGCAAATCCGCCCAGAGCTTTTCCGTATAAAAGTAGCGAGTGAAAAAGAAGCCCTCATTAAGCATCAGGCTGGCATTGATTTGGACTCCCGGGTCCGTAGAATTTAACTTAAAGCTTTGATTTAAAGCTTCTACTGATTCAAATGTTGCTGTTGCTTGATATATATATTTCTTCTCTTCCAATGAGTCTTGGGAAATATGCCAGGCATCAAGATCATGTCGGGGAATGTTAAAATTTGTTCCCGATATACTCGCAGCTGAGCCTTTCAGTTGAATACTTCTTTCAATAGATCCATTGGGATTCACTTTGCTGGTGGTCTCAACTTCGAGACAACCCACCATCAGTAAGGGAATTATCATAATAGCTGTTCTTAAATATTTCATGGTTGCCTCCAATATGTATCAACATTCTTAAGTTTTGATATTCCCTCTTGACCAAAAATCTATTTCTCAACTCGAGTGAGATCACGTTTTCTTGTGGAGAGGGTTTCATTTTCAATGGAGCCTGTTTCTAGACTTTGAACAATTTCATCAATTCTATTTGTGGCCAAACCCCGCTGCTCAAGCTGCTCTTTCACCATCACCAATAGTTGTTTCTTAAAAGCAGGGGGGATCATATTCAATCTGGCATATCGGGGTCTGACATTCTGGCTTTGCAGCTGTATTTCCAGTCTTTGGATCGAGTTGGTAACTTGAAACTGCTCAACAAAAAAGACAGCCAGGAGCACCAGGCTCGCAACCTGTAGACCCAGGCGAAAACCAGGCATCAAGAAAAACGGTTCCTTTTCCGCCCGGGGTGTTTTTTTGAGTGGAGCAAATTGAAGTTCGTTACGATAAACTGCGGAAAGTATATCATCGCTTAAACGTTCAGAATCAGGCAAGACCGGTTCCGTACCGATTTCACCCATTACCTTGATCCAGTCCAGCTGGACTTTTTCATAAACTGCAGAGCAATCCTTACATCCAGAGAGGTGGTTGCTTAAGACCTGTTCCTCTTCCGGATTCAACTCACCAGCGCGCAGAAGGTGGATACTGCGGATCCATTTCGCGTGTTTCATGTTCTTCGTCCTGTTATGTTCAGCAATTGTTTCCGGATTTTCTGCCGAGCAATACTCAGATTAGTCTTAATACTCCCTGCTGAAAGTCCTGTCACCTCCATCACCTCGCGAATGTTTAAATCCTCAAGATCACGGAGCATAAAGACCAGGCGCTGGCGGGGTGGTAGTTTTTTACTGAGAGCCTTTATACGTTGCGCCAGATCCTGATTGATGGCTTGGACTTTGGGCGACGCATTCGGGTCTACAATTTCAGTGTCTATGACATTTAATTTGCTGGCAAAAAATCTGAGTTTTTTTGACCTGGTATGATCCAACCAAAGGCGACTTACAATCGTGTACAAAAGTGTGGAGAAAAGCAAATCTTGATTAATTCGGTTTCTGTAATTCCAGACCTTGATAAAGGCTTTCTGGCATAAGTCCTCAGCCTCAGGCGTATCACAGGTCAATCGAAACGCAAAACGAAAAGCTGTTGTCTGGTAACGTTCCACTAGAGTTCGGAAAGCCCCCTGGTCGTCAGATTGGCAATTCAGAATTAATTCGGCATCGGTGGTTATGGTTTCTTGATTACTCATGCTATTAGGTGATACGACATTTCTGAGAAAAGGTTAAATCACTTTTTTTATAAATTAATGTGATTCTCCCCTGGTAACATGAGAAATAGCTAAGGAAACTCATCTCAATATTGGGATGGTGGTACACTTTTTCCGGCTATATTGACCAAGCATGAAATTGCTTTGGCTAACTAATACTCTTACAGCTCTCCTTGTATTGTCGGGCTGTCATACCATCAAGGAGGAAACTGTGAACACGCTAGACACACAAACATTTTACGTGGGTACTTATACCGAAGGCGCAAGCCAAAGCGAGGGCATCTATAAATATGAACTGAATGCCAGTGGCCGTGTGAGGCAAATAGGACTGGCCGTTATGTCTGAGAATCCATCATTTCTAGCCCTAAGTACTGACAAAAAATTTCTGGTAGCTATAAACGAGATTAAAAATGAAGACGATGTTGGCACCGTGGAATCTTATATGGTATTCGAGGACACCCTTATCCTTCTCAATCGCCAAACTTCTGGTGGTGCTCACCCCTGTTTTGTAAATGTGAATGAAAATGGTTATGTGTTGGCAGCCAACTACACCGGAGGAAATGTAGGTTTACTCAAGCTAGAAAAAGATGGTCCTCTATCTGAGCTTCTGGATATTCAGCAGCATACAGGTCAAGGCACTACGGACAGGCAGACAGCCCCCCACGCCCACTCCGCATGGTTTAACCCGGTTGATGGCAGCATCATTTCAATTGATCTGGGTACCAACGAGCTGTGGTTTTCAAGTATCGAACCTAATGGACAAAAGCTAATCCCCGCAACGCCTGAAAAACTAGCCATGAATCCTGGGGATGGACCACGTCACCTGACTTTCCACCCCAATGGCAAATGGATTTATGTAGCCAATGAACTCAGCAGCAGCGTGACCCGACTGGATCGTAACAAAGATGGCAGTTACAGTATGGGACCCACAGTTTCAAGTTTGCCAAAAGGGTATTCTGCAGCCAATACCTGTGCCGATATTCATATTTCTGCAGATGGGCTATTTGTCTATGCCTCAAATCGAGGTCACAATAGCATCGCTGTCATGAAGGTGAATGAGGATGATGGTACATTGAAGCTCCTGGGTAACAAGGGGTGTGGTGGCGAGGGACCTCGTAATTTTTCACTCTCCCCAGATGAAAATTTTATCCTCGTGGCCAATCAGCACACCAATAACATTGTGACGTTGAAGCGCGATCCATCTACTGGAATGCTAAAGTACCTGAGCCAGGTGGAAGCACCTACGCCAGTATGTATCCTCTTTAATTAAAATGATGCTAAAAGCCGTCATACGAGCAAAGGAGTTGCTTATGCGCAGGCATATGAAGACACTATCATTATTACTTCTAATCACATCTGTTACATACACTCAAACCCAACTCACGGTGTACAACCATGGCGAGGCTCTGGTTAAGGAACAGTTCTCAAGGCAAATTCAAAGGGGTGTCTCGGAGATTGAAATTGAACGGGTGGCTGAAACCCTGAACCCTTCGTCCGTAAAACTTGGTTCTGACCAGGATGTTCAGGTATTGGAGCAAAATTATCGCTATGATCTGGTAAATCAGAACAAGCTTCTCAAGAAATACCTGGAAGCTAATGTGACAGTGATTCTCCAAAACGACAATAAAATTTCTGGCATATTGCTCAGTTATGACAACAGCACTCTCGTTTTAAAAAGTCGTACAGGTACAGATATCATACAGCGTCAATTTGTCGGAACCATTAAGTGTCCAACACCTACCGAGCGACTGTATGTCCGTCCCACGCTGGCCTGGACCCTACATGCCGAGAAAACTGGAAAGGTTAATTTTGATCTCTCCTATCTCACTGGTGGAATCTCCTGGAAAGCTGAATATGTGGCTGTAGTCAATCAGGACGACAGTGAACTGGATCTAAGCTCCTGGATTAATCTCAGTAATCAGTCCGGGAAAGATTATAATGAAGCCAAGCTCAAGCTGGTTGCAGGAGACCTACACCGAGCGAGACCTACCCAGGCAGCAGGTTCTCGGAGAGAAAAAGATCGTGCGTTTAGCATGCGAGCTATGGATGTTGTACAGGAACGCCAATTTTTTGAATATCATCTCTATGATATCTCTTTCCCAGTTTCGGTTCACAACCGAGAGGAAAAACAAATCCAGTGGCTCAATCCTACTCTCGTCAAAGCCCAAAAACGCTATGTTTATCAGGGCACTCGTGATCAATTCACAAACATCCCCATTAAGATTATGTTCACCAATGATAAAGAGACCGGAACAGGTGTCGCTTTGCCTGGAGGTGTTGTACGACTATTTAAAAAAGATACTGATGGTGCTCTGGAGCTTATCGGTGAAGACAATCTAAAGCATACTTCCCGGGATGATCTAGTGACCCTGGAAGTTGGCGAAGCCTTTGATGTCAAGGGGAAGCGTGAGGTGCTTGATCGACGCTCGAAGCAAGACCGTTATCATGAACAAGATATCCGTATTACCCTGGCGAACCGTAAGGATGATGCCGTGGAAGTTGAAGTCATCCAGGCCGTTGGTTACCGCAATTGGAAAGTTCAGAACGCCTCCCATGCCTTTACAAAAGTGGATGCCTCTCGTGTGAAATTTACAGTGGCAGTCCCCGCCAACAAAGAGGTTGTCCTCACCTATACTTCGCGAGTTAATTTGAAATAAATTAAATTCTCCCCCTGTCTCCCTGGGGTGTTCTACTGAACTCGTCGAAGTGTTCTCGAGGGGTAAGGGCAGGCGATGATACTGCCTCCTTCGAGAGTTTCAGGATGACGACATCAGGTACCCGTTCCTCTGCCAAAACCCAGACAATCATGTCTGCTTTACGCAACTAATAATTCTCGCACTAACTACCCTTATACCTTAATAGGAACAGTATTTTACTAAAATTCATTTTTATAGACTGAGATTGGCAAAATTGCCTCTACTGGTCTTATTTTTGCCATTGCATTCAAGCATGGAATGTAACCGCTTATCCAATTCAATTTTCTGGCTGGTGAGCCCTAAAATATCCCTGAGGAGACAATCCACATATGTCTGAATCATCCCAGCTGCATATAAGTACTTTTCGTCGCGGGGTTCACCCCGATGAATACAAAAATCTAACCTGTCACATACCAGCCCAGAGTATGCCGCTTCCAGATGAGGTGTTTATTCCCCTCCAGCAGCATATCGGTGCCCCTTGCGAGGCCCTGGTGGAAAAGGGTGATACGGTAAAAACCGGACAAAAGATTGCTGATTCTTCGGCCTTTGTTTCCAGCCCCATCCACGCATCCATTACTGGAACCGTGGTTGCTGTGGCATCATTTCCCCACCCTCTTGGTGCCAAGGTACCCATGATACACATCAGGCGAGACGGTGAAGAAGATGACTGGGAATTATTAAGTACTCCTGAAAACTGGGAGACTACCCCAAAAGAAGATCTGGGGAAACTGGTTCGCGAGGCTGGTATTGTGGGTCTGGGGGGCGCAGCATTTCCAACCCATGTGAAAATGTCTCCACCAGCTGACAAACCCATTGATCACTTCATTCTTAATGGCTGCGAGTGCGAACCCTTCCTTACCTGTGACCACCGCAATATGCTGGAAGATACTGATCGTATCCTCAAGGGCATGGCCATCATGATGAGGATGTTAGGAATCAAGCAGGGTATTGTCGGTATCGAATCCAATAAAGCAGATGCCATCGCCACTATGGAAGCCCGGGTAAAAGCACTCAAACTCAGTTTTAAAATTCAACCTCTGAAGGTCAAATACCCACAGGGTGCGGAAAAAATGCTTATTGATGCAGCCCTGGGTCGCAAAGTACCTGCTGGCGGGCTCCCCATGGATGTGGGTGTCGTCGTGAATAATGTTGCTACAGCCCTGGCCGTTTACGAAGCCGTCGTAGATGGCAAACCATTAATTCAACGTATGTTGACTGTGACTGGGGACGCGATACAATCACCTGGTAATTTTACATCTCGTATTGGTACCCCCTTTCAAGTTTGTGTCGATGCCGGTGGTGGCCTAAAGGACGAAACCTCTCAGGTATTTATGGGTGGCCCTATGATGGGTCTGGTTCAATACGATCTTCAGGTACCCACCCTGAAAGCGACTTCCGGGATTGTCTGTATGCAGTCATCCCAACTTAAAAACACCCGTCACTATCCTTGTATCCAGTGCGGAACATGCGTGAGTGTCTGTCCCATGAATCTGGTGCCTACACGTCTCTCTCGACTGACAGAAACAGGTAAATATGAAGATTGCAAGGAGTGGGGCATTTTTAACTGCATCGAATGTGGTTCCTGTGCCTTTGTCTGCCCTTCTGGAATTCCACTGGTCCAATGGATTCGTGTCGGGAAAGTCAAATCCACAGAACAACAATTAAAAGCCCAGGTCTAGCGGAGTTCCCATGACTGAAGAAAATCTATCTCAAGCCCTGCCTGAACAGCCCGAGACACCTAAAAAACCGGTGAAGCCTAAAAAGGAACCAAGGGCAAAGCTATATAAACCCGAGACGCCACTGATCCTGGCCTCGTCGCCACATTTTCATACAAGGGACACGGTTCCGAGAATTATGTGGAATGTTATCGCAGCACTTGTCCCAGCCACCGTATTAGCCCTGGTGTATTTCCAGTGGGCTGCCGTGGGTATCATCCTCACCAGTGTATCCTCAGCCCTGATTGCTGAGATGCTGGTCAACAGAGTTAAGGGCGAATCATTTACTATTCCTGATGGATCAGCTCTTATAACCGGTCTGCTACTTGCTCTGACACTACCCCCATCATTTTCGCTGGATGGCACAGCTCTAGGTTCTGTTTTCGCCATTGTCGTCGGTAAACATTTCTTTGGTGGATTAGGCTACAATATTTTCAACCCGGCTTTATTGGGCAGAGCCTTTTTACAAGCTAGCTTTCCAGTTCCCATGACGACCTGGACCTGGCCGCTGACTGCCCGCTATGTTGAAGTAGATGGTGTCACTGCAGCCACGCCTCTGGGTCTTTTTAAGTTTGAAGGCGTAACAAGCGAATTGTCTGGATTGATCACTGGAAACATCAGTGGGTCTCTTGGTGAGACTTCTGCCATCGCCATAGCAATCGGTGGTATTTATCTGCTGATCAGAAAATATGCGGACTGGCGAATTCCTCTCAGTTTTCTTATGTCAACCTTCCTTGTCAGTGGCGCATTCTGGTTGATTTCTCCTGAATCCTACCCTTCACCTGTTTTTCAACTTTTTAGCGGTGGGCTCATGCTGGGAGCCTTCTTTATGGCAACCGATATGGTGACCTGCCCTGTTACGGCTCGGGGTGCCTGGATTTTTGGAGCTGGAGCCGGTTTCATTCTGGTAATTATTCGGCTCTTTGGTGGACTGCCTGAAGGAGTCATGTACTCTATTCTACTCATGAACGCTTTCACCCCACTTATAAACCGTTATACCCGACCCAAATTTTTCGGGGAGGTCCGCGCATGAGTAAAATGAGCTTATCCACACGCATGATTCTGGTGCTGACGCTGATTACGGTTCTATCTGGTGGAATTTTGGCTGGCTGGGATACCATCACTAAACCCAAGATAGCTTTTCACCGCCAGGAAGCCCTCAAGGCGGCCATTGGAGATGTTCTGCCTGCTCACGATACTTATTCAAGTGAGGAAACCGAATTTGGAACTATCTATATAGCAACTCGTGATAGTTCTGACCAGCCTGTTGGAGTCGCCTTTATGGCCATGGGGAGCGGATTTCAGGGAGAATTGCGGATCATGGTGGGACTTTCCCCTGAGATGACACAACTCACTGGTATCAAAGTACTCGAACAGATTGAAACACCGGGTTTGGGGACCAAGATCGTCGTAGATCCTTCCAATAAAAAGGACCCCTACTGGTTTCCGGCACAGTTCAGAGGTGTGCATGTATCACCAGAATTGGTGGTTGTTAAGAATGCCAAACCAACACAGAACAATGAAGTCCAGGGAATCACCGGAGCAACGATCTCATCCAAAGCAGTAACCGACATACTCAACAATCAAATCGCCAACATTAAAACCGTTTGGACATCCAGAGGAGGGCCTGAATCATGAGCTCTACCCTATCATTAAAGACTGAATTTATCAAAGGTATCTGGAAAGAAAATCCAGTTATGGCCAGTTTGTTGGGTTTATGTCCTACCCTGGCTGTAACCAATGCTGCCAACAATGGATTGGCCATGGGGCTGGCAACTACTTTTGTTCTCTTGAGTTCAAGCCTTATGATCTCCGCTCTTAGAAATTTGATACCGCATCAAGTCCGTATTGCTGGCTACATCGTAATAATTGCTACATTTGTCACCGTCGCTGATCGGTTTCTGGCAGCTTATTTTCCTTCCATATCGGCCTCTCTGGGACCCTACATCCCGCTCATCGTGGTGAATTGCCTGATCCTGGGGCGTCAAGAGGCTTTTTCCTCTCGAAACGGAATTGGTCGTTCACTACTGGATAGCCTGGGAATGGGTATAGGATTTATTTTTGTCCTGGTTGTCCTGGGAATAATCCGCGAAATCCTGGGATCTGGAAGCATATTTGGTTTCGCCATTTTAGGCGATTGGTTTACACCGTGGATGGTGATGATTTTACCACCCGGTGCCTTTCTTACCCTGGGTATTCTTATTGCTCTGGCCAATTGGTACAATGACCCCTCTCGAGCTAAGGAAAGGAGGGCTGTCTCATGAGCTATTTTCTCATCTTTTTTTCAGCTGCCATTGTCAATAATTTTGTCCTCTCCTACTTCCTTGGGATTTGTCCCTTTGTAGGCGTTTCAAAGCGAGTTTCATCTGCCGTTTCCATGGGCATGGCTGTTACCTTTGTCATGTTGATCACTGCGGTGGTAACCTGGTTGATCTATCATCTCATCCTGGTCCCATTTGATGTGGTTATACTTCAGTATGTCAGCTTCATCCTGGTTATTGCCTCTCTGGTACAGTTGGTGGAAATGTTTATCAGAAAGGTAAGTAAGCCTTTATACGACACCCTTGGTATTTTCCTGCCACTGATTACCACCAATTGCGCCATTCTGGGTCTGGCACTCTTCTCAGTTCTACGGGATTATTCCTTTATGGAAAGTGTGGTCTTTGGTCTGGGTGCAGGTGCTGGATTTACACTGGCACTGATCATTATGGCAGGTATTAGAGAAGAGCTCGAATTGGCTCCGGTTCCAAAATATTTTCAGGGGGCTGCCATCACCATGATCGTCGCTGGCGGGCTGGCTCTGGCTTTCATGGGTTTTGCAGGAATGATATAGAAAATGAGATAAGGATATTTGTATAATGGATCTAGCATCACTCGGAATATCAATGTTGAGTATGGGCGGTATGGGGGCATTGTTTGCTGCCGGTCTGGCAGTAGCCAATAAGAAATTTTATGTGGAGGAAGATCCACGCATTGCCATGATTCTCGATAATCTGCCAGGTGCCAACTGTGGTGGCTGTGGATTACCTGGCTGTGGTAATTATGCAGAAAGTCTGGTGTTGGGTCGAGTGGAGCTGAACGGCTGCCCTGTTTGTAATGATGATGTTCGGGAATCTATCGCTGATATCATGGGCTTGAGAGCTCTCAAGGGTGAAAAGATCGTTGCCCGCGTACTCTGTCAGGGTGGGAATTATGAAAGTGCCCAAAAAGGTGTATATCTGGGTATTGAGAAATGCACGGCAGCGCACATCACCGGTGGTGGTGACAAACTCTGCCTGTATGGTTGTCTCGGATATGGTGAATGTGTTGATGCCTGTCCCTTTGATGCCATGCATATGAGCGAAAATGGATTACCTGTTATCAATGAGGACAAGTGCACTGGTTGTGGTAATTGTGAAGAGGCGTGCCCCAGAAATATCATCGAAATGCATTCTGTGCATGATACAGTGTTTGTCGCCTGTCGCAATGAAGACAGCCCTAAGGATTCCCGTAAAGTTTGCATTAAAGCCTGTGTTGGCTGCTCTTTATGTGTAAGAGGGGTTGAAGAAGGTCAAATGACCATGGAAAACAATCTGGCTCGGATCGATTACAATAAGTATGGTCGCAGCCATGAGTTACCAACGGCGAAGTGTCCCACCCAGGCCATTGTTCTGATGGAATCTACTCCTGCTAAAAATATCGATAAGCACTCTGTCGTGGTAGTAAGCAAAGAGGTTCTCAGCGCCTGATGCTTTATAATGGCGAAACCGGTTTCATCCAATCGAGTGACGGCTCAGAGGTTACTATCCTATTTACCACAGGAGACGCCTGTGAAACCTGTGGATTGAAGGTGGTGTGTGCACCTGGCAAGCAATCCGAACGATTATTGACACTCCCCCAAGCGGGTGAATTTCAACTGGGTCAAAAAGTGCAAGTTGTGGAACTTTCAAATCTGGAACTGCATCTCGCGCTTATTCAGTTTGGTCTTCCCATGGCCACTTTCCTCATAGGCTTGTTTTTGGGTTATGTGATGCCTTTTCAGGATATATTACCGCGCGAGTTATCTGCCTTTCTATTGGCCTGCGTGGGGCTGGGGTTTAGCTTTTTTGCAGCCCGACATCTTGTTCAAAGAATTGTGGATATTATCCCTGAAAAATATCTGAGGATTGTCCCTTGTGTCTGAAAGTAAAAAACTCTTAATAATTTTCCTCTGCTTGCTGGTCAGCTTCAATTCACTGTTCGCCCAGGCACGTGAACGAACAGAGCATTGGCATAGCAGGAACCAGCAGTTCAATGCTGAAATGGACAGCATGGATCAAGTCGACATTGTCTTTTTAGGAAACTCAATCACAGAGGGCTTTGATCTGGACCATTATTTTCCCGAGTATAGGATCGTAAACCGGGGGATTATTGCTGATCACATGGATGGAATCATGGAGCGTCTAGAAAATTCAGCTTTGAGCTTAAAACCCAAAAAGCTCTTCCTCATGATTGGCATCAATGATATTGGTGATCAGCGAAATGATGAATACCTGAAAGCCATGTTTGTCAGTCTCGTGGATACCCTGGCGACAAGCTTGCCAAAAACCGAGATATATCTACTTTCAATCCTACCCACCTCAGCTCGCTGGAAAAATTGTCCACCTGATCAGATCAAAAGATTAAATGGGTTTCTGGCACGACTAGCTCTAGAAATAGACCTAAACTTTATCAATCTGTATCCCTACTTCCTGGGGGATATGCAATATTTGAATCCTGACCTAACTCGGGATGGTCTGCATCCAAACCAGGCGGGATACGATGTCATGGCCAGAAAGATCAAGCCATTCCTTTCGACAATTGATTAATACCATATCACCGAAATATACATCCCAATGCTATCCCTGTGATGTATATTCGTCCTCTTACAAAGGAGATGCTGGTGCATAAATTTTTCTCACTCTTTATATCGTTTTCACTGAGCCTGACGGCCTATGCTAGTGACCTAAATATCATTGAAGGGAAAGTTCTGGATAGTCACAGTGGTGAACCTATCCCTAATGCAAATATCCTGATAAAAGACTCTGAGGAAGGCACTACCACAAACAGGAGGGGTGTCTTTTTGATTGAAACCAATCAAGACTATCCCATTACTGTTATTGTGAACCATATAGGGTATAGCAGCACAGAGAAAACAGCCTACGATTCACGAACCCTCCAGATTGATCTCTGGCCAGCAACCCTTGAATTGGCACCCGTTGATGTGAGCATTATTCGTCTACCCTCACATTATGATGTGAGCTCTGCCCGTCAATCTATGGGATCCTCTGAATTACGAACACGAGCCATTCAAGATTTTCAGGAAGTTACTCGCAGTATAAGCAGTGTGGTCATTTCAGCTGGGATGGATGGTTCCCAGACCATTAGCGTTCGGGGTTCTAATGCTAACGAAACACCCGTTTATCTAGATGGGGTTAAGATCAATGATTCCTTTACAAATGTCGCTGATCTCAGTGTCATCAATATGGAAGATGTTGACAACATTGAAGTAATAAAAGGGGCATCTACCCTGCCATACGAGGTTGGAGCCTTTGGGGGCGTAGTAAATATTTATAGTCGCACACCTACCCGCTCACAGATTTCACTCTCCGGCTCTGGCGATTTAAATAATTCACAGAGTGGGAGTACTGCAGGACAGGTAAGCTTGGTTCGAGGTCCTTTGTCCCTCACTACACAGCTCGCTCAACGCAATAGAAAATATCAAACATTTTTCAATGAATTTAAAACAGAACGGACCTTTGGTTCTGGTATGATTAACTGGGAAATAGGTTCTGGTAATTTACGCTTTAAGGGGATTCGCCAGGAAGCTCAGATCCGACAGGCAGAGGGAGATGGATTTGATACTCATTCAAAAAATACCTTCTTCGATATGCGCTATACAGGGGGTTTACCATGGTTGGGGTCAGACTGGCAAATGGATTATGGCAGAAGATATGATGCCCTGGGCGTGAGCTTCTGGAGCTTGGGGACATCCAATTCCAACTATCAACAATCACCTGAGGGCAACAGCTCCTCCATGCGACTCGCCAAACTAATGAAACTGGAAAATTTTGAGACTCTGGTTCAACTTTCAGGGGGACGTGACTATTATACTGGACCATCCTCTACTGCTATTGAGCCCATATATTACAAAGAAATGAATTTGGAATTGAGTCAAGACACGCGCTCTATTACCTCTATCTCCAAATTTAATATCGAGACTGTTGTACCCAGCATAGATTTATTGGGTTTTGAGTTGGGATTACGTTATGACGATGTCAATACAGCCTATCACTATGATGACGAACGTAAATATTATCACGCAGGAGAAACGGTACCTTATCGCGTTGACACGAACATTGAAGATGTTTTTGATGATCATTATATGGTATCAAAACGAATGGGGCTACGTCTGGATGGCAGGATAAAAAAATTGGCCTATTCATCCTATATGTCTCTAGGTAACAATTTTAGGCTGCCAACCCTACAGGATCAATATTTTCGTCAGGCAACTACCGTTTTAATCTACGAAGATCTACCTCTCTTGAGAGAATCTGTAAATACGGTAGACCTTGGTATCGATTTCAATTTTCAAATGCGTCCAGGAATGCCTTTTACCCATATTGAAGGTAGTTTAAGCTATTTTGACAATGGCTATGTAAATAAACTCAGTTATAAATCATCACCAGGACAACCCCCCATTCCCTATAATACTCTGGCTGCCACCATTACTGGACTAGAGGTTTCTGGCAAATTTTTTCTACTCTCTAAAAGAGGCCACCTCTCCTTTGGATCCATCTTTCTGGACTTGAGCGATCCTGTGGTCTTTTTCGGAAAGCCCAGCTACCGTCATACTGCAGGCGTGACCCTTACCCGGGGCAAGCTAACTTATAGTGGTAGTTATTGGCTGGATGGACCCACAGTATATCTGTCTGATGATGGACTTTATGAGGAACCAAAGAGTAATCTGGATCTTTCTGTGGCCTCAAGTTTTGATTGGGACCATGCGCTTTTAACGACAACCATGTCAGCCAAGAATATCTTTAATTTTACGGAGACCCAGGAATCACTATTGGTCAATGATCGGGGCTATATTATCACTTATTTTGATCAGTTCCAGCTGGTACTGAATGTGAGTGTTACTCTGAGGTAATACACAGGTTACCAGCCGCCTGAAGCACCGCCACCACCGCCAAAGCCGCCACCACCGGAGAAGCCTCCTCCTCCGAAACCACTGCCACCGCCACCACCTCTCATGGCTGATCCCAGCATGGAGCCTAAAAAGAATCCTCCCAAACCACCCATACGTCCGCGACCCAGCAGCATAAAAATGACAAGAGGAAAGATAAGACCAAAGGGACTGCTATTCCTTTTTCGCTGGCCACTACGCCGTGGACCGCTGCCCTTGTATTCACCTGTGGTAGCCTGAATGATGCCCTGTAAACCACCCACAATGCCCTCATACCAGCGACCTTCTTTGAAATAGGGTGTTATCTCGTTACGGATGATTTTACCAGCTGTGATGTCTGGAATGGCACCTTCCAATCCATAACCAACTTCGATACGGATTTTGCGTTCTTTTTTAAAAATACTGAGAAGCACCCCGTTGTCTTTGCCGCTCTGGCCCAGATTCCAGGTGGAAAACATTCTCTCAGACACATCTTCCAGACTTTCACCTTCCAATGATGGAAAAGTAGCCAGAATGATCTGATTGGATGATTCGTCTTCATAATTACGAAGTGCCTGCTCCAATTGTCGTTCCTGAGTGGAGGAGAGCAGGTCGCCCCAATCGTTCACCTGTTTGTTGATGCGATCGGGGAAAATACCATTAGCGAAGAGGGTGGCAGTAAATAAAAAAAGCAGGATTAATCTGGTCATAGTTTTAGTCATTTGGATTCTTCTCTATTCTCAAGTGGGGGCGCAATGAAATGCGCCCGTACACTCTTTATAAATATATCTGCTTTTTTTAGAATTCTACCTGGGGAGCTTTTTCTGATCCGGCCTCAGCTTCAAAATAAGCTTTACGATCAAAACCAAACATACCGGCATAGATTGATCCAGGGAAGCGACGAATAATGGTGTTATAGCCCTGGGCAACTTTATTAAAGCGGTTGCGTTCAACGGCAATGCGATTTTCAGTACCCTCCAACTGGGTCTGGAGATCCAGAAAATTCTGGTTAGCCTTTAGATCGGGATATTTCTCTACTACCACCATCAGGCGACTCAAAGCACTTGACAGTTGACCCTGTGCTGCTTGGAAATTCTGCAGAGCTTGAGGATTATTAGCCATACCTTCTACATTAATGTTATTCACTTTGGATCTGGCTTCAGTCACTGCTGTAAAGGTTTCCTTTTCGTGTTCTGCATAACCCTTGACGGTAGCTACCAGATTAGGGATAAGATCAGCACGACGCTGGTAGACATTTTCTACCTGAGCCCAGGAGGCATCAACCCCTTCTTCCAGGGTAACCATGCTATTGTATTTACCGATAGCGCTAGAGATCATGAAGAAAATCACGACGACGACGGCTATAAGTATGATAGTACTTTTTTTCACATTCAACTCCTTGTGGAAATGTTTTTAGGCGAGTATGTAATTCGTTTCATTCTATTAATGATAGTTACGCCGGTTTGATCTATCCCAATTGATCTTGCCGTAGTAAATATCGAGAGAATATATGATAAAATCAGGGGTTTGTTCCGTTAAAACGGAGGGGGCGTGGGTTTTTCGCGAGGATAGCTAATAGGGTTACTGCATTGCTAAGATGAGGCTTGAAGCGACGAAGCAAACTCCAAATTCCCGGATTATCGATCGTCCAAGATCGTTTCGCTCCGCTCGCGAGGAACGCTAGAATTGATTAAACCAAAACATCTATCTGTTGAAAAACATGGAAAATAACATATACTTTGCGGTACCCTGATATCAATTTAATAAAGCACTCCTCCTTTGGGGTGAAGCCAAATCATAAGGAGCGAAACATGAAGTTTGTAACTATTATTATCTGTTGTCTTGCATTGATTGCCTGTGAAGATGATGCTGATGATGTAACACTCAGCGATGATGTTTTAGGTGGATGGAGCATCACAAACATGGGCCAGTTCGCCAATGCAGATTGTTCAGGAGATCTGGACTATACGGGCTGGGCGCTGGCAGTCGCCTTTGGAGTTAGCATGGAGTACTCGTTCAATGCTGATGGAACCGTAGATGTTTCAACGACAGCTTTTGGAATGACTGAAACAGAAACCCTCAGTTGGGATGTTGATGGCGACCAGCTTTGCATCGAAGGTGAGTGTGAGACAGTTGACCTTAGTGGTGACGCTATCACCATAGTTACCAGCGCAGATGCCTATTGTGAAGATGATATGGGTGACGAAATCGATGGTGTGACCATGACTGAGTGCGAGGCTGCAGGAAATGATTGGTATGAGGCTGCCTGTTACGAGTTCACCGCCACAAGACAATAATCTCTTTGCTGGCCTTTCAACAATAACGACGAATAGGGATTATTTCCTGAACAGTTGAGCCACCGTTTCAATATGGGTGGTATGTGGAAACATATCCACAGGCTGGACACTGAGTAGTTCATAATCCGTTTCACAGAAAAGTTTAAGATCCCTGGCCAATGTCGAGGGATTGCAGGAGACATAAACCAACTTTTGCGGTCCGACCTTGAGGATATCATCGACTACATTCTGATGCAAACCTGCCCGGGGTGGATCCACCACGATCACATCTGCAGGTTCAATACGGTCTATATTCTGTGAGAGAACATCCTTGAGATCACCCAGAATGAAATCAACATTATCAAAGCCCTGAGCCTTAGCATTTCTGCGAGCATTCTTCACGGAACTGGCGATCAATTCAAACCCATATACCTTCTTGGCCTGTTTAGCCAGGAACAGAGCAATGGTTCCAGTGCCGCAATACAGATCATAAACTACTTCTCCGCCCTTTAGGTCCGTTCCCTTCAAGGCTTCGGCATACAATACCTCTGCCTGACGCGTATTGGTCTGAAAAAAGGAAGAGGCGGAAATTTCAAATTCAGACTCGCCCAGACGATCTTTGATGCTGCCAGGCCCATGGAGGAAAACCTCAGTCTCACCTACGGCGACATCAGATAATCTTGATGTAATGCTGTTTATCAGGGTGCTAATCTGTGGAAAAGCTGACATGATGGCTTTCTTGAAAACCTGCATATGATCTTTTTCGTATGTCTTGGTAACCAGGTTGACCATGATGTCATCGGTATGTTCACCATAACGTAACACCAGGTTGCGCGCCCAACCCACATGGGTTCTATTGTTGTAGGCTTCCCAGCCATGCTCTTGTGCAAAAGCAAACACAAAATTCATGATGTCATTCATGATGGGTTTCTGAAGATAGCAGGTTTCGATATGTACAATTTTATCAAACCGTCCTGGTATATGTTGTCCCAGACCTAAAGGCTCGTCTTCATCATCGGGATGATTGCGCCAGGGGCTGGGAGTAAATGTGAATTCCATTTTGTTGCGATAGTGAAATGCTGTAGGTGAGGGTAATGCAGTGGGAACTTCAAAATCTGTAAAACCACCGACACGCTGCACCAGATCGCGGACCTGACGGGTCTTTTCCTGGAGTTGATCTTCGTATTCCAGGTTCTGAAGACGACAACCGCCACAAGTACCAAAGGCAGGACACTTTGCTTCAATCTCGTTGGGGGCTTTTTTCAAAATTTCTAGAGGATAAGCTTCAGCAAAACTCTTTTTCTTTTTTACAATACGAGCCAGAACTTTCTGTCCAGGGATGGTGCGTTCGACAAAGATGGCGAGTCCATCAACTTTGGCTACACCCTTACCACCAAAAGCCAGGCTTTCAATTTCCAACTCAATACTGTCACCCTTTTTTACAACTCTCTGTTCTGCATCATTCATGTCGTATGTCCCATATAGTTAATGTCGTCGCAGGATAGACTGCAAGAGGTGTTTCACCAAGTTGATTTATGAGTTTTTGGTCTCATATAACACCGCATTGAAATACGGTGAAAACGATACTATGATAGATGTACGTCGTCCACAATACCTACTATGACAGATCGGAGTGGCGCATTGTCAACGGCAACGATCTGCCGGGCACCATTGCCTTCATCCAGCATGAGGACAGTCTCTCCTACACCTGCATCAACCTGGTCGATACAAATGAGATATTTACCTGTAGGTTTTAGATAAGCATCCAGCTTGTCAACCACCAACAGACGTTTACCGTCGTAGAATTCGTGATTGATGGTTGAGTGGATGGTTCCGCAGACTTTACCAAGGATCATGAGTGCACCTTATAAATCCTTTTGGATTTGAATGTCATCTACAATACCAACGACAGCATGATCAACAGGCACAAACCAGGGATCACACAGCAAGGCAGCCTCACGGGAACTTTCATAGTAAACCAGCTCATCGGGACCGCACATTCTGGTGGGATCCGCGGCAACCATGGGTTCACCTTCAGGGACCTGATGTTTATCAAGGGGTTGCACCATAAGCATGGGTACACCTTCCAGGCCATCATAGATTGTAGAGGGTGTCAGCGTTCCAATAACTTTTCCCAGAAGCACTATTCAGCTCCGTCTAATTTTGAGAGATCAGATTTTGAAAAATAGGTGGAGGCATTGATCTGTTTGGCCAGTTCGGGATCAACATGGGGAATAATACTCTGAGATAGGATGTTTTCAGGATTCTCAACCGTCTTTTCAGAGATGTTGATGGCCATTTCCACATCTTCTACCTTTCCCGCATAAATGGCAATTGACTTTCCACCGAGATCATCAGCCAAACGTAATTCAACCAACTCAACCTCTGCACCTTTCATGGCTGCATCAGAGCTCTGGAGAATGGCAGCCACTGTAGATACTTCCATCACCGATAACGCTTCCGACCCACAGGTCATTCTTTTACCTAAACAAGCCTGGTACACGCTTTCGTGGATATCTGGAAGAAACACCGCATCCAAAAGATAGTCCTGACCTCGGCTCATGCCTTTGGCAAAGGCCATCCCTACTGCAGCAACACTACCACCAATGAGAATGAGATATTTACCATTATGAACCGTACCGGATTTCAAAACTGCGATGGGAGCCTCTTTGAGCATGGCATCTGCAGTGAGAATACCAGCTGGAATACTGTCAAGCTCGATGAGAGCCAGTGCGTCTTGTTGTTTCATTAGACGATCCTGAAGTTATCAACCAGAACACAACGGATGGGGCGAACAAAGGAATGAGGTCCTGTGAGTCCATCACCGGTGGGACTGGCAATTGAAAAGGAAGTATAGCCCTCACCGCCATAGCCTAAGCCAGCTAGGGTGGGACCATTTTTAACAAAAATACTGCAACCCATAACCCGAGCCATACGGCTCAAACTATTGATATTTTGTGAATGGATGACAGCGGTATGGCGAAAATTATGTTCAGCTGCCTTGGCCAGATCAATAGCCTGATCCACATTTGGAACTCTTGCCAGTGGCAGCACGGGCATGAGCTGTTCGGTCCATATCAAAGGATGACCTACGGAAACAGGCATGATAGCGATACGGACATCATCAGCTACCTGCATACCGATCTTGGAAAGGATATATTGAATATCTTTACCTATCATCTCTTTGTTCATAACACCGGGCTTGCGCATGCCGTTAGTTTTTTCGAAGATCACTTTTTCCAGCTGATTGACTTCATGAGACTTTAAGACAACTGCTCCATGTCGAGGAAAAGCAGCCAGAAGCTGATCTGCTACCGATTCAACAACGAAAACCTCTTTTTCAAGAACACAGATGATACCATTGTCCATACCGGCGCCCTTGACAATGTCAGCTGCAGCCTGTTCAATATTGGCGGTTTCATCCACGACCACGGGAGGATTACCAGGACCAGCGCAAAGCGCGCGTTTACCACTGGCCATGGCGGCCTTCACCACCGCTTCACCACCGGTGACAACCAGAAGATCCACACCCTTGTGATGCATGAGTTCATTAGCGCTCTTAATAGTGGGTAAAGCTACTGTGGTCACCAGGTTTGGCGGTCCACCTGCTTCAATGATAGCCTCATTGAGGAGTTCAACATTGAGAATGCTGGTTTCCTTGGCCATGGGGTGAACATTGAAAACCACACCATTTCCGGCTGCGAGCATACCAATGGTATTACAGATAATTGTAGAAGTAGGGTTGGTGCTAGGCGTAATTGAGCCGATTACTCCATAAGGTGCCCATTCAGTCAAAGTCAGACCCCGATCACCAGATAAGGCCTTTGGTATCAAGGCTTCAGGTCCCTCTGTTTTTTCAGTGACCAGCTGGTTTTTGAGCACTTTATCTTCAAATCGACCCATACCCGTCTCAGCGTGCGCCTGTTTGGCTAGCTCTTCACCATGGATTCGCATTTTTGCGCGAATACTGTCAATAATGATGACTCTTTGCTCCAGGGTTAGCTTGTTCAGGGCTTCATAAGCTACACGAGTGGCCTTCACGGCTGCATCCACTGTGGCAAAGACACCATAATGGGCTTGACCTGTCTGACCGAGATCTGGAACCACAGGTGCATGTATGGGTTCCGTGCTTTGACTCGGGTTTAGAAGCGAGGCTACCTTGGTTGCTATGAGGTCAACTTGACTATCTGTCAACTTTGACATGTCCTACCTCCGGTTTAAGCAAAAACTTATTAATCTGTCTCTGTTCCTGCCCCAAAATCGTCATGCTGAGCACTTCGGCTAGCTCAGCACAGGCTCTGTCGAAGTACGACGATTTTAACGAGACTGGTTTGTCATTACCCTTCGAGAGCACTTCGACGAGCTTTGTATAACACCTCAGGGTGACAAACCGTTAAACAGTAAAGGGGTGAAATTAATCATCCCGTCCCTTTTTGTATTTGAGCTTGCCATCAATTTCCCAGTTGTCAACGATGGCCATAACCACTGCATCGCAGGGTCGGTTCTCGGTAACTTTGGTCTGGCGGGCTGAACTCCCGCTGGCATACAGAACCATTTCACCGGCTCCGGCACCCATGGCATCTGCCGCAATGACAAATCCGCCCTTGGCTTTACCCTCTATATCGACCTGTTGCAGAGTAAGAAACTTGAGTCCATCCATACTGGACTCTTTCTGACTAGCTACAACGGTCCCAACAACTTTTGCCAGGATCATAGGGTCACCTTTGGTTTAGGATCTTTTGGCCAGTTCAGCTTTACCTTCTTTACCTCGACCCAGAGGTAAAACAGCATCCACATTTGGATGTGGACGAGCAATGATGTGAACGGCAACGATCTCACCCACACGGGCAGCACCGGCACGACCAGCATCACAGGCTGCTTTTACAGCAGCAACATCACCACGGATCACAACGGTTACATAACCACCGCCTGTTTTTTCATACTCTACCAATTCAACCTTGGCAGCTTTAACCATAGCATCAGCTGCTTCAACTGCTGCGGGGTATCCTCGGGTTTCTAACATTCCTAGAGCTTCAGACATTTTATTGCCTCCTGTTTGTTATTTCTTTGCGTTAATTTTTTAATCATTCTTGATACTCTCTATCGTCTTCGCGGGAAGGCTACTGCCAACGAAGCGTTCTCGGGTTTTCCGATAATCAAGGATTCGGAGATTACCGCGCTTCGTTCGCAATGACAGGTTAGAGTACTCATTTCAACCTTTTATTTCTTCTCCGGTTGTGCCCGGCCATCCACATTTTCAAGGGCGTGCTCAGCAGCCCGCCAGGCCACATCTATATCTTTTTCATCCCCACCTAAATACACACGACCAAAACTACCTGTCGCCCGCACTTCCAAGATATTGATTTCGGCGGCTTTTTCAGCTTCATTGGCTGCCAGAGCTGCATAGGCTGCAGGTACACATTCCATGACATACATGGATTCGCCTGGAATGATCATGTTTCCATGACGCATCCTGTTGATCAATTGAGTCTGGTGATCATCAATGTTGCGAATGATTTGACTTGATACAACCCGTGGTTTCCAACGGTCTGACTCCTTGAGCTCAAGAGCATCAAGGATGGCAGCGCCAGCTTGACGAACATCAGCTTGAGAAAAAGAGTGAATTTCAAGCAGACCATAGAGACGTTCAACAATCTGGAGGCCTGGTGTCACGTTGGTGGATTTTAAGGCGATATCAGTAATCCGGTTAATCTCTATTCCCGGTGAAATCTCAACATATAGCGATGCCATGCCGGCTAAAGGCAGAAAGCCCCTGGCTATGGTACAAAAGAAAGCAGCATGCTGTGGTTGTAAATTGTCTAGAAACACATATGATCTTAGATCTACGCTCATTTAATTATTCCTTTTATTAGCTCGACATGGTGATGGTACGGGCTTTTTTTACAATGGCAATTCCAGCGCTGGCACCAATTCTAGTTGCCCCAGCCTTAATCATATCCTGTGCGTCTTCAAAGGATCTGATTCCACCTGCGGCTTTGACACCGATGCCTGTGTGAGCAACTGTGCGAGCCATCAATTCAACATCTGCTGCTGTGGCTCCATGGGGTCCAAAACCAGTTGAGGTCTTGACAAAATCTGCCCGGGCTTTTTTAGCGAGAGTACAGGCGCGAACCTTCTCATCGTCGTTAAGCAGTGCTGCTTCAATGATAACCTTTGAAATAGCGCCACCATCTTCACAGGCCTCACAGACCATGCGAATATCACGATACACCAACTCATCATTACCGCTCTTTAAGGCACCTACATTGATAACCATATCGATTTCTTCGGCACCATCCCGGATGGCGCGTCGAGTTTCCATTGCTTTGATGGTGGGGTGATGCGCTCCCGAGGGAAATCCAACCACTGTGCAGACTTTAACACTGGAGTTTGCCAATTCTTTGGCAGCCAGGGGGACATAACTGGGGCTGATACACACCGTGGCAAACTGAAACTCATCGGCCTCTGCACACAGGGTTTTGATATCATCTTCTGTGGCGTCTGGCTTGAGAATGGTGTGGTCAATACATTTGGCGACATCTTCTGGAACCAATGCAGCCCCTGTGGCATCATGAAGACCCAGGCGTTCCACACCAAAGTCCATAAATTTACGATAGGTATCGGGTTGTTTTTCAGCACAAACGCCACACCTGCAGACCATATCTGTGTCCTGGTGATCGTGACTACTGGTGACCTGTGGATTGGGGGTCACATTACCGGCACTGGTTTGAACGATTTGTCCAACGCGCTCAGCAATTTTCAGAATATCGGCATCACTCAGTGATCCCAGCTCCTGATCTTTTAAAATTGTTTCCATTTTCTCGGTATCTTCCTTTGTCGTTTGTAGATCATCGATCATACCAACGCGTTTTAAATGACGATCCTCGGTACATTCCGTGGTAATAAATTTTTTGACGATTTGCTGGGCCAGTGAAGAGCCAATTAATCCTGACCCAAGGGTCAGAACATTGGCATCATTGTGTTCCCGGGCATTGTTGGCGCTGGAGAGGTCATAGCACAAGGCAGCTCGGACACCGGCAATTTTGTTGGCAGCCATGGACGATCCTATCCCGGCTCCATCTACAATTACCCCAAAACGTGCTGAACCGTCAGCGACCTTGTGAGCCACTTTGGCGGCAAAGACTGGATAATCCACCGCTTCAGTGGAGTCAGTCCCGCAATCAATGGTCTGATAGCCTTCCTTTTCCAGAAAATTCTTAATGGCTTCCTTGAGGGGATAGCCCCCGTGATCAGCGCCTAAGGCAATTGATATACTCATATTATTCCTCACCTAGTAGTGTGACAGCCACTTCTTCGTCTGTAATCAGACTGAAGAAATAGCCCCCGGCCAGACCCGCCTTAACGGCCAGTGCTTTGTCTGCCCCCCCGGCGACGGCGATTGAATGCGGTATGGCTTTAAGTTCTTTCAGCTCGATGCCAATGGTGCGATCATCTAATTCAGGTGAACAGATACTGCCATCAGCTTTGATTAACCGCGAGCAGATATCTGCTACAGCTCCCTGGTCAATCAGCGTCTGGAGTTCAGTTTCTTCAAAATAATCAGCCTGAACTAGCACGGATTTGGAGCCAAAGGCTCCGATGGTGAAAGCAGCGATATCAGCTTCACGAGCAAGTTTTAAGGTTTTGGCAATGTGACGATCAGAAATAATGGCCTGCTTGAGCTCCGCAGTGTCCACAATCGCTGGCAGGGGTAGTAAATATGGTATGGCGTGGTAATTCTCGCCCATACGTCCAGCTATCTCACTACCGTGGGTATCTAACTCTGCCTTTGAGACCCCACCGTTGAGCTGAACTACTGTCATATTATCAATGGAGCGTGGTTTGAGATGCTCTGTAGCTGCCTGAAGGGTTGAGCCCCAGGACACACCCAGCGTGATTTTCTCAGTCAATATTGTATCTAAAAGATTTATAAGTGCGGAACCAAGTCGGGATTTTAAGACGGCATCGCTGGGATCTGCTGGGACCACCACCACATGCTTGAGTGAATAACGCTCACGGAGAGCAGCTTCAAGTCTAGTTCCTGCGGCACTGGGATCCACAATCTGAATTTTGACTATTCCGTTATCCCTGGCCTCCTGGAGCAGTCTAGACACACCTGGACGTGAGACTTCCAGTTTTGTGGCGATCTGTGCCTGATTGAAATTATGCTCGTAGTAGAGGCGGGCAGCCTCCAGCACCAGCAGGTTTCTATCTACAGCTACAGGACTCATACTGTCCTGAACATATGTTCATTGCGTGTTGACATCTGTTCAAGTTAGATGTTGGCCGTTGCCTTGTCAAGGGATAATACACCCCAGACCATAAGCTGACTCGATGGCTGGTTACCAGATTAAAATTTCAGCTTCTTTTTCTTAATTTTGATTTTTTTAGTCAGCTTGTTCCCTGGTAAGGGAAGATCGCCTTTTGTTGTAATGGGTATATCAAAATTGAGTGGCTTTACTTTTATCTTAAATGTTATATCCATTTTATAGGGGATGCTCTTTTTTCCACTAGCTATCGCTTTCGTTAATGCCCCGGCTGATTTAAAGGCATTTAAGTAATTTATCTCGAGAGGTAATTTAAATTCCTGCTTGCTCTTGGCTGGAATGGTAAATTTTACATCCTTTCCCTTCGCAGTAGGCTTGCCCTTCAGAAAGAACTCATAGTCGGCTCGAATATGATCAACACCGAAGGAATTTGTATTCTCGACAATATACACAAATTCAACCTTGGCCTTCTTTGCCTTAATGGACTTAACATCCATTCTATCATATACTACCGTGGGCTTTTTAGGAATCCCCAGTTTTAATTTTGGTAATTGCGCAAAGACTGACTGAAGCGAAAAGACCATCAACAGAATTGCTAATTTAAAAACCGTGTTTTTCATAACAAGTTCTCCTTCTGTAAGCTTTCATTTTGCATGGACATTAAAGACCTCAATATTTTTTCCCGGTTGTGTCTACCATAGGCACAAACAATACCGGTAAGACTTTTTCTTCAACCAATTGACTGTTTAGCTTCCGTAACAGTACCAAATCCTGACGAGAGGACGAACCTATCGGGATGATCATCCTGCCACCCTCCCTTAATTGATTCTTCAGTGGGCTCGGCACTTGCGCTGGTGCACATGTTACGATGATGGCATCATAGGGCGCATTTTCCTCCCACCCTAGATAGCCGTCCCCGATTTTTACTTTAATGTTGTCATACTCTAACTCATCTAACAGTCGTTTTGCCCTGTTCCCCAGTGATGCAATGATTTCAATAGTAAATACGCTATCGCATAACTCCGCCAGGATTGCTGCCTGATAACCGGAGCCTGTCCCAATCTCCAAAATTTTATCCTGGCGTGACAAATTTAGAGCCTCTGTCATGAAGGCTACAATATATGGTTGAGAAATGGTTTGGTCCTCGCCAATGGGAAGAGGGTGATCCTTATAGGCAAGGTATTTAAGATGTTCTGGGACAAAGCGGTGACGCGGAACTTTAAGAAAGGCCTCCAAAATGACTCGATCCTTAATTCCTCGTTTCTTGATCTGCTTGTCAACCATCTCACGTCTTTGTGCTTGATAATTTGATCCTGAAATATTCTGCTCAAGCCTGTCATTGAACACACCCTCAGCTAGAATGCAGATTGACAGTGCGAACAGACTGACGAGAAACAGAGTGGTTTTGACCATACTCCCCTTTCCTCCGCCTAAAGCGATATCCGTCTTATTCGTGCTGCTCAATTCAATCCACCTCAAGGGTCGGGTTAGATTTAATTTCAATGATGTGAGTTTTAATCAACAACCCCTTGTTTTATTCAATTTATTGTTAAAACTTAAATATAAACTGTATCGCATCGCTACACACCCAACCAACTGACTACTGCCACTTTAAATCCTCTACCCAGGTCTATTTAAGTAGAATCATTTTCCGGGAGAGTTTTATCTCACCCGCCTGTATAGTGTAAACATATATACCACTGGGAACACTCCCAGCATTCCAGGATATCTCATGATTCCCGGCGGTCATTTTCTTTCCCAGCACATTGGCTATATGACCACCATCCAGCTTGAATACATCAATACTTATCGACATCACCTCTGGGAGTCCAAATTGAATGACGGTGGAAGCATTAAATGGGTTGGGGTAATTTTGCTTGAGTTTAACCTGTTCTGGAATCACGGGGCCATGCTCATCAATGCTAACCAAGGGACTCAAATTAAAGTCAATTTGATGGGTTGTGTTGGGCCAGGCTTGAAGCAAGGTGTCTGCTGAATTATAATTTTCAAAATGGGCTTCAAGAGAATGACTTCTTGCTATTTTATTAATCGAATAGTGCCCTGTCAGATCAGTCAAAACACAGATGGAATCTTGGTGATAAGCTGTATATCCATGTCTTATCGTGGCACCAGACAGAGGATTACCGTTTCCCTCAAAAACATAGCCCTCTATGCTACACATTGAACCCACAGTATCGTTTTCACTTCCAGGGGTGGGAGAGCTATCAAGATACCAATAATGATTCCAGTCATAGCCCAGACATATACTGTACCCCGTAGTTGGGCTGGGTGCTTGAGAATATTCAACATCCCCAAAGCGCAACTCGTCGATCTCCTGTCCTGACCTATCAAAAAGTTTTATGGTATCGCCTGAGTTAATCAGGGGTAGACTTGATTGCAGACTATCTTCCCTTAAAATTATGTAGGCACCCTCTAAAAGGAGGATTCCCGAATCAAGGTAGGCCGTATCCCTGGGTGTTGTGAGATACCAGCCATCCATATTATTTTCAGATGGCCACTGAATACTTAGCTCTAAAACCCAGTCACCCGGATTGGTGTCGCCAAGCTGAAGCTCAGAGAAATATTTTAAAACTATGGGATTGCTTTGGGCAATCTGCCAGGGAATAATGAGACACCATCCCAACAGTAAGTATCTCAACATTGGTTTCATTTAATTGTCCCCCACTGGATTATTAACTCTTTTTCAGGAAGATAATTCTCCCGTGAGATTGAATATACTTTTTTCTCGATTTCAACCCAGCTTGTATCTATATCCAATGAGCAATATTCCAGTTGGAGGTGGTCTGGTACGTGGATTTCATAATTCGCCCACTCCAGAGATCTATTCCATGCCCGGGTTGAAGATAAGATGTATTCAAAGATATGATCTTCAGCTGCCTGCCAGTATTCCACATGAATATTAGCTTCCGAAACGGCGTCAATATCGAGCACAAAAGACATGCCTTTTTCCGCCCTCATGATGGCCAGGTTCTCACCCGTCTCTATGGATCGCACTGCTATCATGTCAGGAAAAGGTAATTGCTCCTTCGCCGGGAAAGGATAAAACAAGCGTGTCTTGACAGCTTCATCGGAGGGGTTTAGGAAGTGGTACTCACCGCGCATCACACACAGTGAATCACTGACATAAAAGACCAGATTTTCACCAAGAAAGATGGGGGTTTGAGCCTGGACAGTTTGGGTATTGAAGAAAAGGAACAGGAGTATTGCAAATTGTAGCCCTTTGTGTGATCCCAATTTAAAAACCCCCATGATTTTCCCTCTCCAAATAAATTATGGAAAAACCGTTATCCCTCGATGGTTGTTTTCAGCTAAGCATCTCCTGCTCTTTTAACTCCCGTTGTGAAATAAATAGACCTACCAGAAGAGCAATGACACAAAACAAAGACGCACCCCAGGGAGCGGCCGCGCCTGTAGCTGAAAAGACCAGGAGGGTTGTGGATAACACCACCGACCAAAAGACCAGTCCGACGAGAGGAATGGCGATGCCTGACCAGCTTTTGGCATGTTTTGTAAAAGAAAAAAGAATCATTAAGGTTAGGTTCAGAGCCACAGTTAAAAAACCGGCCCCCGTTACCTTAAAGCCAGACAGAATCAACATTTGCAGGTCGGGATTCAAGTGGGTCCATTCCATACCTGCTGCGCTGGCGTGATAGTCAAAATATTCTGTAGCGGTCATGAATTGTAATCCCGCCACAGCTGTGATAAGGACAACCATAGAATAGAGCAGCACCACTACAAGTTTTATTTTACTCAAGACTACCTTCCTTTTTACACTTTTGCTTTTAAGAATGAAACAACGACAAGTCGATCACTATAATATACACTAAATTTTTCATGCAAAGTCCGTTACCATCATATTTCATGATAACCAGACCGTCGACCAATGTTCTCTATTCCGAATAGTTCCGCAACCCCCAGACCAAGCAGGATAGAAGTGAGAACCATTATGTATTCGAAGAGACCCATTGCTCAATAATATTAAATATTCTCATCTACATACAAACATGAATCATTAGGTGTAGAGATCAGATCTGATTGTTTTATGTCGTTTTGGGTGTGTCAGCCCTTCACTCGATCTGGCAAGCCGTGTTTGAAAAGAGTGTAGATATGGAAACCGTCTTTGAGGAAGGTCGGTAGGTTCTCCGGTTTGACCTTTTTAGAGGCTCGGAAGAAGAGTAACCGGTCTCCCCCGGCTTCCGTGCTAAGCCCAGTGCGGCTCTCATAATAATCCAGGATATTATCTGTAAAGAACTCGCGAATGGCCAGCTCATCTTTTGAGCGTAAGAGATACTTCTCCGAGAATACGGGGTGGCTATCAAAATCGATATCCTGATAACCAAAAGCCTTACCGATGTTGTGAAAGACATTCTGTGGTTTCAGACTAAAAGGCGGGACGTCCAGGATGCTGGACTTGAGGAGCACAACGGTCTGATTGTGGGTATGCTGGTTTTTTCCACCGCCAGTGGTATAACGATAATCAAAAATGGTGATCTCGATTTCATCAGCCATACCACTCATGACATTAAATGCCTTTTTGGAATGACCCTGGGAAAACAGCGGGAAGGCACGCAGAGAAGGCAAAAGTTGAGTGTCCGGTAGACGTGAAAAATCCAGGCTCATCTCTTGGGCTGCAGACTGGAGGGCTTCCGTACGCTTTTTTTCGTAATAACGGACGAGCATGACAATAACCGCGATCGCCATGATACTGCCAGCTACTATGAGTGCAATAATGATAGGGTCATTCATGTTCATGTTAATCCTCCCTGGGGATTTTCATAACATCCTACTTAATCGGGTTTTCATGATTATCCATCATTCCCTCAGCCTTAACCCGGGTCTCATTAAAAACATCTTCAATACTGTCTCTTCCAAGCGCATCGACAATCCCCCGTAGGCCAAAGGGTACAGGACTTGGATCGGAGTAGACATAGTATTGAACCAGTGATCGGTTCTCTGCTTGCTCAATAATGAGCCAGTAGCCCTGGGTGTCGCCTATGGTTTCAAGGGGGGTTAATCCAGGCCAATTCACCATATACCATTCAATTTTCCAGACCTGTTCATCAAGTTTGACCGGCGCAATTTTAATGCGGTATTTTTTAGTTAAACCCAGCATGGGTTTCAGAATATAATTGATAGTGGATTCAGCTCCTGTTGTATCAACGACTTCAATATCATCGACTGCCGACATAAACTCTGGATAGGCCTCATAGTCGGTTAACAGATGAACCAGGCTATCCCCTGGAGCCATTATCAGACCGATAGTCTCAATGGTTTGACCCTTGCTTTGCTTTGTATCAAGCTCCCGCATGATGATATCACCACTTTCGATGCTTTGTTTCTCTTGGGCACTTAGCATGGGATTGTAAATGGAAGTCTGGGTATAGCTTGATGAAGTCATTATAAACAGGGCAATTGGGACGAGGACTACAATGTTTCTGAGATTAATTAGTTTCACCGGGAGATCCTTTCGCTTCAATGGTCACTTGAGCCATTACAGGCATGTGATCTGATGGGAAATAGCCATTAAAAGTGTCTGACAGGGTGGCGTGTTTCAGCACACCAAATTGCTTGCTTACAAAGATATAGTCGATGGGTTCGTCAATAGTTCGTAAGCTCTCCAGGGCAAAACCGTTGAAGGTTCTGCTTGGACCATGATGGGGTATCTGGGTAATAGTCTTGGCGTCAGTTAATAGGTCTGAACCTGTGAGAATTCTATAGGGTTCGGAGTCTGGATGGGTGTTGAAGTCGCCTGTGACAATCAGAGCAGAATTTCCAGCGATAGCTTGGATTTGGGTCAAAAGAAGTTTAGCGCTTTCCTGGCGAGCTACTTCCCCGCGATTATCAAAATGTGTATTAAAGTGAAAAAAGGTGTTTCCGGTTTCCAGGTCTTGAAACTGACCCCAGGTCACCACGCGATTATATGCTGCATCCCAACCCAGCCCAGATTGCTGGGGATTCTCGGATAACCAGAAAGTATCTGTCTTTAACAGTTTGAAACGATGCTTTAAATAGAAGATAGCCATATACTCACCGGCTTGTTTACCGTCATCGCGACCCACACCAATCCAGGCATAATCCGGGTGGCGCTCAGACATGTCCTTTACTTGACGTTTCAGAGCCTCCTGGACGCCAAATACTTCGGGTTCATAAAAACGGATCATGCTGGTAGCCATTTCTTTACGGTGGGGCCAGGCATTATCACCATCTGATGGCAGGTTGATCCGAACATTAAAGGTCATGACTGCAAAGCTTGTATCCGGTGGGGCACTTAGAGGGCAGCTTAAAAGCATCAACCCAAGGCTGATAATCAGTATGAGTTGGATCCATTTTATCAAGGGTGGTTTCTCCTTATGGTTCTGGGTAAACAACTAAATTTCGATAATGCGCCAGCGTAGAGGAATGCATCCAAAGCGCGATACCACCCTCTGAGTCACCTCTCTTTAAGTCATTAACTATCAAATTTGGCTGCTTGGCCCCTCCGACATAAAACTTAGCCGTTGTCGCTGATACTTCTATCCTGAGTTTAATCCATTCACCTGGTCTAGTGAGTTGAGTAGAATAATCGTCTGGGCTTCAGTTTGAGGCATTCCTATCGGGTTCATTATCATGATGACCGTGGTTAGCATAAGCTTTATTATCATTTTTCGGTCCTTCCCAGTGCATCAATAACCATTTGCTCCGAGGGCATACCCGATGCCCCATAACTGCGTCAGGTGAAACCAGCGAGGGAATCGCCCCTGGCTGAGGGGTCTATGTCGACACCATTGACGCGAACTGTTGGGCTCCCCATAAAATTCCATTCCATGATTTCATCGTAAGTATCAATTTGCACAGTTGTCAAATCGATTGGTACCCCCATTTTTTGAGAAACCTCCTGTACTCGCTCAATAGTTAGGGGTGTCCGCAGACAACCCTCTGAAAAGAGCACCTCTACCTTAATGGTCATGCTTCTCATCCATTCCAGCTAACACTCTGTATTACTTACAGCCAAACCTCCCAGAGAGGTTTCTTTGAACTTATGGGACATTTCCAGACCGGTCTGCTTCATAGCTGCAAGACAGTTATCCAGGGACATATAATGTTGTCCCGTTCCCCGTTTAGCCAATGATGCAGCCGTATAAGCCTTAATTGCACCAAAACCATTGCGTTCCACGCAGGGCACCTGCACCAATCCGTGGACGGGGTCGCAAGTCATGCCCAGATGATGTTCCAGGGCTATTTCGGCAGCATTTTCAATCTGTTCGGTTGTGCCACCGCGGACTGCACACAGTGCTGCCGCCGCCATGGATGAGGCTGAGCCCACTTCGCCCTGACAGCCCACTTCGGCGCCGGAGATGGAGGATCGCATCTTAATGATGCCACCGATGGCGCTGGCCACCAGCAAGAATTCTCTAATCTGCTCCAGGGTGCCGCCCTGATGTGTCACCAGATAATACAAAATAGCCGGGATAACCCCAGCGGCTCCATTTGTGGGCGCAGTGACCACCATGTGTCCGGCAGCGTTCTCCTCACTGACCGCCATGGCGTATGCACACAGCCAGTCTGTAACATTGGCGTCTTCTGGATTTACCAGGAGTTGATCGTGGAGTTTTTTAGCCCGACGTGACAGGTTGAGACTTCCCGGCAGAGCACCTTCGGTTTTGAGGCCATTTTCCACGCAGGTTTGCATGGCCTGCCAAATATTGTCCAGTCCCTGGTCGAGGTCATTTTTTGAAAGATACTCTCGTTCATTGGTGCGTTTCATGGAGGCGATTGATTTACCACTATCACTGGACATCTTTAGCATATTATGACCTGATCCAAAGGAAAAGGGACATGCCAGGGCAGATTCCATCTGAAGCGGTGCCACCAGGTTACCGATATCATTCAGGTCTCTGATAAAACCACCACCGATTGAAAAGTAGGTTTCAGTGAGGAGGCTCTGATCCCCTTCACCCAGGAATTCAAATTTCATCCCATTGGGGTGTTGAGGCAGGGCTTCCTGGCGATCAAAAATAATATCAACCACGGGATCAAAACGGCAGGACTTCAGAGATGAGAGATGAGTTTTAGAGCTTAATTCTATAACCAGAACATCCACATCAAGACCAGTAAGGTCCTGTGGTGAGTAATCATGAAGACCCAACATGATGGCTCGATCGGTGGCGTGTCCTTTGCCGGTATAGGCCAGGGAGCCCTTGAGAGTGCAACGCACTCTCGAATTTTTTTGAAGCCCTATTGTGGGAATTTTTTCTAAAAAAGTTCGGGCTGCCAGCATGGGACCCACGGTATGTGAACTGGAGGGACCGATTCCGATTTTAAAAAGGTCCAGGGCACTGATGAACATAGGGTCTCTCATGGGCATCCAATATCAAGAATTAATCATGGAGCAACAAGGAGAAGCCAATATATACACTCCTGCCCCAACTTAATTCGGGTGCGGGTTGAGATACATTATTCACTCACTGCCACTGTTTGATGGAGTTGGCATAGTATTCCAGGAGAACCAGCGCTTCTTCCTTGGGGCGAATCAGGTTTGATTCAACAGCCACCAACCTTCGACCGACAAGCATGTTTATGGCGTTATTTAACACACCTTCGCTGGCCCCGGATGAAATATCTATAGGGGCACCCTTCTTTCTCAGAGACTCAATTGTCTGAAGGGCTTGAGCCTTGAGATCCAGTTCACTTTTCCAGACATTCTTGTTTTCCAGTAAAACCTCTGAAACCAGGGCTATGGGTAGAATGGGAATCACATCAGCAATATGCTCCATGAGAGTATCGGCTAATTTTTTAACCTGCTCAAAACGATGCGTTGAATCGACTTCATCAAACTTGATCTGGTTGGTAGCACAATATTGCTTAACAGAGACTGGGCGACCAAAATTGACACTGGCATATCCAAAACGACGCCAACGCAGTTTTCTGGATAACAGAAGCATCTTGGTGGCAAAGGCCAGGGTGGTTTTTATTACATACCATTGGTTGCGACGTTTTGCATTGGGATCCAATTTTCTAATGAGAGTACGATCTTCCACGACACGGTCGTAATTGATCCCCACGGGAACAAAGACGATATCCTTGTCAAATTCAGGATGGAATTCCCTGAGCATATAGTCCATGAATCCTAATTTTGGTTCTAGTAGCGCTCCCGATTTAGTTAAACCCCCTTCAGGAAAGACCGCCTGACATACTCCCGCTCGGGTAGAGAGATGGACATAGCGTTCCAGGACTTTTCGATAGAGGGGGATCTTGGAATTTCTTCTCACAAAAAAGCCACCCATAGCTTTCAGTAGGGTTTGCAATGGCCAGATCCGAGCCCACTCCCCTATAGCATAAGACAGAGCAGTTTTTTCAGCCACCAGAAAGGAAACCAGTACATAATCCATATTGCTGCGGTGGTTCATAACAAACACAACGGAGGCATCTTCGGGAATATTTTTGAGTTCCTCTGCATCGTAAAAACCGACCCGAACCCTATATATGAGACGGGCAATATTTCGGGCCAGCCAGTATCCGAGACGGAAATAGATGTAGGCATTGAAGGCAGGGACAATCTCGTGGGCATAACGCTTGGCTTTTTCCTGGGCCACCGTTTTGGGCATGTCATTCTCAACGGCATAGGTCTTAATCGCCTCAATCACCTGCTCATCAAAGACGAGTTGATCGATAAGTCCCTGTCTCCGGGTGAGCTGAAAGGGTCGGATGGCGATATCCAGTCTGGAGCTGACTTCATCCATGACCTTTTTCACTCGCCGACGAAGATACCAGCGTAAACTGGGCATGAGCATACGATCTAGAACCATGATGCCGGCAAAAAGGACAAGGATAATAAATACCCAGGCTGGTAGTGTAATGGTGTTATCCATAAAGTCTCCGCACCCCCGAATTTATTATTTTACATAAAACCGTGCCCTCAGGCAATCATTTGTTTCCACCAACCCTGAAGACGTTTGAGGTGATGGCCCTGGATCATAACGAGATGGTTGCCCAGCGGTGATTCCAGTAAATCGCTGATTTGACCCTCTGTGATTTTTATTTCCACCTGTGTGCGACAGAGATTTTCGGCTTTACCAGATTGAATGATCTCTCCCTCGGCCACCCAGAGCTGTTCCATCTTTTTTCCACCAATACGTAGCAGGGTCACTGGGCCATTGGCAATGGTGCCCTGGATACCAACCCCCAGATTGGATTCAAAATGTGATCTCAAGCCATAATCCTGAACCATGCTCCGCGGTACGGTGCAGTGTGCCAGAATGATTTTGTTACCGACCTCGTCTAGCTGTGCTGGATTTGCCATCCAGGGTGTCTGTCCCGTAAGCTTTTGAGCCCACATGAGACCTACAGTGCTAACCAAATCTCCCTCACAACCGGCGATAACGCCGTCGTCCGTCAATTGAGACAAACCAAAGCATCCCGTGGTTTCAAGACCCAGGACCAGATCAAAACAACGGAGAGTCAGCGCATCGAGTTCATATTTTTTCACGACCTGTTTCAGCGCTAAGTAGACTCGGACGACATCATCCAGCTCGGCTGGTGAGGGCTCTTGGATTTCCGTAGCGCCCTTAACCAGGGGATCTCGGACAGCTGGAATCGTATCCTCGACAACATCCTTAATCAAGCTGTTGATTTCATCCAGGGATACAGTAACAATGTCTGGCCCCCAGGTTTCCTTTATGATGGAATGATTGGGGCTACTGGCAACCAGCCAGTCAGATGGTGTCCCAAGCAAACCGATTCGTGATTGCTTTAATTCAGAAGACACCTGAAAGTCAATTAGCACATCTTGAATCTTTTGGAGTCCTGGTTTATCGCTTGAGCTGTTCAGGTATAAGACCTGACCCTGGGCGCCCTCTTGTTGGAGTCTGGCCAATACTTCCAGGGAAGCTGGTAGAGAATTATGGGCTGGGTGGGCAACAACCAGCACGGGTTCATCGCTAACCGCCTTACTGCGCTGTTCTCGGATATTTAGAAGCTCTTGTTCTGTTCCACCAGTCGTCATGAAGTAAACCAGGGGTTTGGTGTCATCCAGATTTTCCGTCGTCCACTCAACACCACCAAGCTGTTTTAAGGCTTCGGTATAGCTGGCCATGCTTGTTTCAAAGTCTGAACCTTCTGGCACAAATAGAGATTTTACAAAAATAAATCCAAACTGCTGCATCGTATTCATTCCCCGTATAATTGTCACAACGACCCGTTCTCACGATGTCGTTTTTTTATCCAGTCTGCCTTATCTATAACTGGCGCCTGATAATTCTCAAATAGATCAAGGAGCTTGGAGGCCTCCTCGTGTACCAACAACATATCCCGATGCTCGCTTTGCATAAATAATTCTGCAACGGCATGATCTAAAAACTCCAGGAGCTGTCCATAAAAATTACGGACATTCAAGACCCCTGATGGTTTTGCGTGAAGTCCCAATTGTCCCCAGGCAAGCGCTTCGAAAAATTCTTCAAGGGTACCCAGCCCACCAGGCAACGAGATAAACCCATCGGATAATTCATTCATCAGGGATTTTCGCTCATGCATGGTTTGAACCACTCGTAGATCCTGCAACTCTGTGTAGGCGACCTCTTTCTTCACCAGGTCTTCCGGCATAACACCAATCACCTCACCACCACCCCTGAGTACTGTGCTGGCGATCTGGCCCATAGTACCCACATTGGCGCCACCATAAACCAACCCTATGCCCCGCTCCAACAGAGCATCACCCAGATCCCTGGCAGCCTGGAGATAATCAGGCTCTGATCCAGGACTTGATCCGCAAAAAACACAAATTCGCTTGAGTTTACTCATTGACTGTCCGGTCAGAATGTCTGGTTAACCCATACAGAGAAACATCTGAGCTTGAAAATGTCAGACTCAAACATGTGGCGCCGGCTTTGAGTAAGTTGAGGACGCTTTCACGATCCTTGATTCCTCCCGAAGCCACTACATCGAGGTCATCACCCAAAACAAATCGCATGAGCGACACATTTTCTGGGGTTGCACCTATACTGCTGAAATCAGTTGAGGTCATGACTGCATCTGCACCAGCTTCACGAGATAGCATGCAGGCAATAATGACCTGCAAGGGCTCGAGCAGGGCTGTTTCCAGAATGATAGTCAGATCAGCTTCTGGACAGGCATTTCGCACGGCACGAAGTTCTTCAAAGACCTCCTGGAAATTTGAGGTCTTTAGTAATCCAATATTGAGGACCATACTGATATTAATAGCGCCATGATTAACAGCCAACTCTGCCTCGGCCACCTTGATCTGGGGGTGGTTGGCACCGAGAGGAAAGCCAACAACCGTTCCGACAGCGAGATCCTCACCCAGTATTTGAACGCAACGTTCAACATGGGCCGGGTTCACACTGATTCCAGCCAGGGCAAATTCCCGGGCTGACTTACACAGTTTATTAACTTCAGAAATGGAGGCATCAGCTGTATGGAGGGAGAATTCCACCCTACCGGCCAGCGTCTCGGCTTCCGGCACATTAATCCCAGTCAAAAACACCCCGCTGTTCTGCCAGTTTTCCAACAGGACCCGAGCGCGCTTATGATATTCTTTGTTTACCAGATTCATTCTGGCTGTTTCCCTCCACAGGTTAAAGCTTCTGATTGGTGTGAAAAATAATCCCCTGCATCGTGCATCAAAGGGATTAGGTGCTCTGTGTTTTTATATAATTCTTATGAGTCTCGAATCAATGATCAGAACCGCATTGGGACCGATCCGTTTTCCGCTACCACGTTTGCCCCAGGCCAGATCCGGCGGGACAAAAAACCTGGAGCGTCCACCGACACCAGTGAGGAGCAGGCCCTCGCGATACCCGGGGATAGCCTCTTCAAGGGAAAATTGGACAGTCTCGCCGGTTTTATATGTATCATCTATGATGGTACCATCAATGAGGCTGATGCGTTGGTGAACCTCCACAGAGTCTTCAGGTGTTGGAAATTCGTCTGAACCCGCTTCTATTTCTAAAATTTGCAACCCCGAAATGGTGGTTTCCACGTTAGCCTTACAGCTGTTTTTGGCCAGGAAGTCAATTGTGTTTTTTCGATTAAACCCTGGTGAACCCTTTGTTTGTTTTTTACCTCGGGCCATACTCAGCTTTCTTCCACGATCAGAAAGGTTTTATCCGCCATGATCTCGCCTTCCAACTCCACAATGAGACGCCAGGGACCGCATTTATCCGTAACAGGTTCCCAAACGGTATCGCCCAGAAAGAACTGCCAATCATTACTGCGGACGTAGACTTCTCCGGTGAAGGGTGGGGCGGACTGGCCGTCTTTATCTGGAAATGGGGGGTGCTCAATGGTGAAATTTATCTGTTTGCCCCTGGCTTTTTTGATCTGGAGGATGTACCCAAATTCCACCCCGGGAATAGCCGGGATCTCTTCAGTAAATTCCTGGATTTCAGGCAGCGCTTTAGCCTGACGATCCCAGGCCGTATAAAGTCCCCAGCTCTGCATTTTCCATGTAATCTTTGGTTTTGCCATTACTTCGCCCGGATTAGCGCTGATCAGCTCCAGCTCCACTGGCATATTTGATATAGTGTTGGTCCGTGGTGGTTTTGTATCCTGTAAAAAAGGTTCTGGCTATGAGGTTAATCAGGGGATCACTCATTCCGTTTAAGAAAGCATAATTCATATTGTCTGCCTCATGGTGAGGGTTGTGGTGTTCCCTGGAAAGGAGGATACCAATACGCGCCAAAAAGTGAGCCATTTTTGAATCAGAGGTATGGCACAAGTAGTGAGATACTTCAGCTATGGAAGACAGAATACCGATGTACACCAGTGTGTGGAGTACAAAGGGAGTGAAGCTGTTGTTTGTCAAAAAGAATAAAATCAGCATGAGAAAAGGTACCAGCCAGATCTTTGCACCGGTTTCGTTAAAATATACGATTGGTAGTGCGTGTTTTGTGTATTTGGGGGTCTGGTGGTGGAGATGAAAGTTGGCTACGAGGGGTCCGTAGAATGAGTCATAGCTTTCCTTGTGGTCCATGATCATGTGGACCAGGCCATTGAGAAAATCCGTAAACATGAAGGCCAGGATAAACGCGGCTATCTGCATGACGATGCCGATATGAATATCCCAGATGAAATAAATGAGGACGACCTGCAAGGACACATTCAGAGTAGCTATCAGTCTGTTAAAAGAGGTGTAAATTTTATTGGAGCGATACAACTCCATGGCTGCGTTAAACTGCGACTGCTTAATATTGAGATTATTGATTTGCGGTTCCTTAGTCTAAAACCTCTGTGAGGAATTGGGTAAATCGGTTCCGTGGTATTTCCAGCATCAGTACTATCTCGTTTCGAGCCTAAAACGGGAAAGGCGTGAGGGGGTGCCCGTCAAAACTAGACTGAACATCATTAGGGTACTGAGGGTCTGTTTCATGCTGCGTCTCCTTTTTGCCAGGATGATACGATTCCAGGCTATGAAATTTAGCCAAAGATGCCTGCTATGAAAGGTGTCAGAATCCATTATTAATTATTATGGACCCCGTCTGGTGAAACAGGGCTTATTTGCTTGGAAACACTAGCTTGGCTATAAAGATTGTCTGAGAGAAATAGAAGGGTGTCGACATGTCCGATTCAGAATTTTTACATAGTGGTGATGAGAAAAAAACTCAGGTACAATCCATGTTTGACGGGATTGCCAGTCGCTATGATTTCCTAAATCATTTCCTGAGTCTGGGTATCGATCTGTACTGGCGAAAACAGTCCGTTAAGGCGCTTAAGATAGAAGATGGACACGTACTATTGGATGTGGCCTGTGGCACAGGTGACCAGGGATTTGCCGCCCTGAAAGTTGCGGATATCGAGGTTGTGGGCCTGGATTTTTCTTTCAATATGCTGGAGCTGGCCAAAAAGAAGATCGACAGGCGCGGTCTATCTCAAAAATTTGAAGTGGTTCAGGGTGATGCTGAGAATTTACCCTTCCAGGACGATACCTTTGATGCACTCAGTATCAGTTATGGTATCCGCAATGTGGGTACTATCTCTGCAGCTCTTTGTGAATTTTACCGTGTCTTAAAACCAGGTGGACGACTATCCATCCTTGAGTTTTCAGAACCCCAGGGCTGGTTCTTTGGTCGTCTCTATCGGTTTTATTTTGATCATATCCTGCCAAAGATCGCCGGGATGATGTCCAGCAAGTCCGCTTATACTTATTTGCCTGAGTCTGTCAGGCATTTCCCTGATCGCGGTGATTTTAAAGACCTCCTGTCCAGCGAGGGCTTCCAGCATGTGAATCACCGAGATCTCACCTTTGGGGTTACAGCTATTTATAGTGGAGAAAAGTAGGCTAGCAGCAAATCCTCTCCTTTGAGGACTCCTCACGATGAATACTTGGTATTATGGAAAAATGGACAGGAATCAATGTCTATTGTATAGACCGGCGTCTGGACCTGTCAAAAGCGCAGGCCTTTAGCTTATCTGGAGAATTCTACTGAGAGTATTGAGGTGTTGCCAAAAACTTCCATGGGTTTGACAGCATAGTCAATTCTGACGTTTCCAAGAGACTTCAAATCAAGCTGGATTCCTGTACCCATGGTAAAGCCTTCCTGGTCATAATTATGGCGATAACCTCCACGGAAATAGACCGTTTCTTTCACAGCATACTCTACACCCAGATTAATATGCTCAGGTCCATCATTGGGATGTTCTGCATCCAGAGCTAGCGTCAAGCGACTATTCTGACTGGAAACCAATGCGTAACCATCTCCCATAATATCCATACTGAGACCAATACGGATCATCAGGGGTAAAGGCCAGGGTTCAGTTCTCAGGTCTACATCATTACTATAGTTACCATCAATCTCATCATCGATATCCGCCTTCAAAATTAAATCACGTCCACTGAATTGAAAATCGCCGCCAAAATTCGATAGAGCCATGCCAATTCTGAGACCATAGAAGTCGGTGCGCAGAAGGGAGCCCACATCAATCGCCATGGTTGAGGCGCTTTCATTATAGGCATTGAGTTGAATAAATTTTCCTGTAAAACCCACGGAGAGTCGGTCTGTGATCTGACGCGCATAAGCGGTACTGATGGCCAGATCCATGACATTATAGACCAGACCGGTACCCTCAGGGTTTTCAAGGGTGCGGACAGGTTGATCACCCATAGTCAGGGCTGAAATCGAGAAACCGATTCTTTCATTTTTGCGACCAGGCAGGATGAGTCCGACATAATCATGCGTAATATCCAGGAGCCAATCATTGTGGCTGGCAGCGACAGTGACGCTGTTAACCCCTAACATTCCAGCTGGATTCCAAAAAAGAGCGCTGGCATCATCAGCCAGGGATACAAAGCTGCCACCCATGGCAGCAGCTCTACCGCCAACTCCCATTTTCAAAAATGGTGCTGCTGTAGTTGCCACCTTATCAAACTCGGCATAAACCAGAGATATCATCGAAATGAAAAGGAGTAGTCGTCTCATTTGATCACCAGGAACCTTCCCATGGTCTCATGACCATCTGGCGTTTCTGCATGATATAGATACACCCCGGGTGCAATAAATTGATCATTACGAGTACGCATATTCCAGAATGCATAGCCTGAACTGGTCTGGCTGTTACCACCATGCTCTACGGTATCGACAAGCTCGCCCAGGATGGTGTAAATCTTAATGGTGCAACTTGAAGGCAGGTTGGTAAACATGAGCTTTTTGCCAAACTCACTGGTTTCCCATGCATTTGTTACAATATAGGGGTCTGGCACAACGTATACATTTTCAAGTGGGTTTTCTGACAGTCCATCACTGGCAACTGATTTGCTGAGCGGATTAAAATGGTAGGTTATTCCCGGTCTGAAAGGCTTGAAAGTGAAAATTGAGAATTCGTCACCATGTAAGGGGGCAACTGCCTCAATGATTTCAATCTCGTTATCTTTGTTAATCGAAGTATCAGGCTTGTTATCAGTGAGCAGGTAAAGATAGTTGGGGATGGTATCTACAACTATCGTATCACTGACCAGGAATGTCAAAGAATCTATAAAAGTAGTATCCTGAATCGTGTACATGAGGGTGTCAATCTTTTCCATAATGAGCATATCGACATGCTTTTCACGCCATCCCCCAGAACCTTCCAGGTACCCTGATCCACCTGGCACTAAATCCCAACCCACAGGGCTATAAAAAGCTGGACGGACATTCGGTGGGATACCATGACTAAACTCAGCCAGAATCAGATGTTCCGTTACATCTATCGGGTTATCAGGATCGGTTATCACCTCAGCGCGTAGAGGAAGATGTTGGGTCTGACTACTGTAATCACCTGTAAAGGCATCCAGCCAGGCTGCCTCTACGCCGGTCTCATAGTCTACAATGATACGCCAGTCATCGAAACTTTCAACCACGTCACCGACAGCTTGTCCAGATGGAACCAGACTCGGATATTTGCTTTCTATGCGCCAGTCAAAGGTACAGGTATCCCCGGCGACCTTGGTCCATCCCAATGTTTCAACGCCCGTTGGAGGGCTTTCCAGATAGATGACTAATCCATCCAATGAAATGGTGTTTTCATCGCTTCCATCAATAATAAACTGTTGACTAATTAGTGTGTCACCCGTGAGCTCATTCAGAACCGATGCCGCCATACCACTCACTGACTCGCCATCAATCGTGACATTGATTTTATCAAAACCGATTAAATAATTTAGATCTTTTAGTTCATCAGGATCTTCCACTTCCACAGTGACCACGCCCTGGCAAACTCCTCCCTGGGCTTCCAGGCCGCCATAGCTTAAGTCTTGGGCCAGTTTGCCCGGGGTCACGCGAACGGTGTGTTTTTCATGCCAGGATTGTCCCTGGGCATTCATGTAAGATGGGGTTGGGTTGGTCAGGTCGTCTTGATTGCCTCTGTCATAGGCTGAGACACTGTACCAGTATTCCACCCCATTAACCAGGCTGGAGTCGCTAAAGGTGTGAAACAGACCTGTGTTGTCACCCAGATTTTGGGGGAAGGCTGGATCGGGACCAGAGACATCGGTCTCATAGCGCTCAAGATCTTCTTCTTCAGTATAGTCAAACTGAGCGATGGGATGATATCCCACTGCATTCCCATAGGCGTCAGTTATGGGTTTGCCCCAGGTCAGTCCGGCATCAGAACTACGATATATACGATATCCTTCAAAATCCTTCTCGCCTGTCCAGGCATCCCTGGAATTTTCTGCGTTGGCATCCCAATACAGGGAGATTTGTCCATCACCGGGAACGCCGTGTACCTGAGGTGGGTCAGGAGGTCCTGATCCCTGGAAATAAAGTCGATACATGTCCTGCGCAATACGAACATTCTCCATGAGATCCGTTGTGTCAGGACTTTCTGGAACGCTGCCGGCATCACCCATGATGAGACCAAATGACAGGGTCGTCATTGAATCCACCTTGAGATCGAAGGGACCGCAGGAAATCACATAGTTAATACCATTTCCTATACGGGCTGTTTCACCGGCATCTGAAAAAGGCGGGTAGTAAGCTTCGATGGTGGCCGCATCCTGATCCGTATCGTCAATGCGTGAATTATTGCCATGGAAATAGTATTGAGGGTCAAGGAGATATTCTGAGTTCTTTTTACTGCTCATCAGAGCCCACATTTCCTGGTCCGTGGCAGGTGAAGCTTCTCTAGAAAAATGATGAAAGTCGGTAATTCCTATTTGACCCGGAGTGTCAAAAACTTTTATACCAACCATGCCCAATGGATCATTGGTTTCATTCCAGGCACCATCCAGGGTATTGTTTAAATCATAGACATATACCAGATCCTGGATGCCATCATTGTCACTATCGATAAAGTTTATATAGTCGTGGTTGTCAAAATCAGGTCGAAACTTGGCATATAGTCCTATATAGATACTATCCAGGTCTTCAGTACCATCATTGAAAATTTTTAAGTCCCAAAACACGATATCTTCGGCATAGGTACGGCCGTAGGAATGTGCAGTTTGCTCAACGGTGAGACCATGACTGCCCTGGGGGTTCTGGGCATCGTTATAGGTGGCAAACAGGTCGCGATCTGAGCTGAACTGATTGGGAGCATCAGGCAGACTTAAAGCGCTGGGGTGGTTATCCAATTGTTCTTCAGTCAGACTGTTGACATCCACCCGGAAATATCCTGGCCAGCCCAAATCAGGCCAACTCTGGGTAAGATCACTGCTGGCCATAAAAGGTGTATCGTCAGATTCGGCGACTAATTCACCAGAGAATTCCTTCCCGCGTGCATCATCTGGTGGTAGCCAGTCCAAAATTTTTGATTGGCTCTGGGTTTCGGTTTCAATGACATCATCTTCGTTAACGCCTACCATCAGACCCAGCCCAAAGGAGTATTGACGTTCGTAGGCAGCAGAGGCTGGCCAATGTACTGCATTGGTGAAATAGACGTGGAAGCTGGAAAGTGTGCCGAAATTTCCTGTATTAATTTGCACCTGGCCCTTATCCATGACACCAACAGCCTTCTGGAATATACCGGCTGATTTCTGCAGGGAGGCGTAATCGATATCACTATGGCAAGAAGCACAGTCCTGAGCCTGGAGTGGAATTACCAACAGCCAGAGACCGAGCACTATAAATATCAATTTTTGCATTACCACCCCACACTAATACCAGCTTTTATGGATCGACCGCGACCCAGCTTAGCTGGATTCAAATTACTATCATCCCCTCCGCCAACCAGACCGGAGCTTCCCAGATCAAATGGTTTTCCTGTACGACTATTCACGGCTAACACATTTTCATGATTGGTAAGATTCATAATCTCTAAAAAGAGAGCTGGCTTCAGACCGCCCACATGGATTTCTCGTCTTAAGCGTAGATCCAGGCTGTAAATCCAGGGTTTGCGAGCTGAGTTGACTTCAACCTGTATGGTGGGATCTACATAAGGTGTATAGGGTAAGCCGCTGGCCACATTTAAAAGCAGATTTGCATTGGTGTTTGCCAGGGGTCGCATCCCCATGAGAACACCACCACCTTTAGGTCCACCCCGATAAGCCAGATTCAGGGACAGATCATGGCGCTGGTCAAAATCCAGATAGTATTCCTTATGTGGGATTTCTTCATTTTCATAAGCCGAAAAATATCCGGCAATGGGTGTGGAGTTATTGCCGCGCGCCACTGACACCGTATAGCTCATATTGGCACTGAAACTTTCGCTAAGTTGCCGGTCCAGGCTGAGGTCGACACCCTTTACGCTGGCATAATCTGAGTTTGTATAAACCACAACAGGAATGGATATGATGCGATAGGATTGTGTGGACAGGAGGTCTCTAATGTCTTTTGACCAGACTGTGGCAGTCAGTTTGGATACAGGTGAAAGAGCTTGCTTTACCCCCACCTCAAAGGCCACTGTTTTCTGTGGTTTGACTCCTGCATTCCCGACGAGGGGTAGGGCTGCGGAGATATCCTTATCTGCATTATAGGTCATGGCTTTAAAATCGGGACTCTGGAAAAAGTGGCCGTATGAAAAATGGAAGACCGTGTTTTCTGTCACGGGGTAAGCCAATCCGATTCTAGGACTCCACTTGCTCTCTACTGGCGTATCAATGACAGGAGCTGAAATCCAATTTTGAAGACTGGAATCCCAGAGGGCAAAACGGGTGATATCGTCCCACATCCCAATCCGTGGATCAATGCGATCATAGCGCAAACCCAGGTTGAGGATAAGATAATCAAATTCGATTTTATCCTGGAGATAGAAGGACATTTCTGTAGGTGTGTAGGTTGTATCATCTCTAAAATTTGTACCACCAAGCCAGGGATCTTCTTCTGTATAAATCTCCAGCTCATGAGCAGAATAATTAAAGCCGCTTTTTAGGAGATGGTCGCCTGTGGCATAGGTGGAATTTATGTTCAGGCTTTTTGTGTGGCTCAGATTGTCGGTGTAAATACCTCTGTTTCCAGAAGCGTAGAAGTAGACTGATGCGTCAGTAAGGGGGCGCTCATAATCCTCAGTGCTCAGATTGGCTACACCAATTTTGGTTCCAACTGTCTGGCTGGACACATGGACATTATAGAACCAGGCTTCTGAAAGGGCGTGGGTGAGATTGAGAGATACTCTATCATTCCCCTTATAGGTATGAGAGTTGTTCCCGGGTAGATATTTCCAGCGATGGGAGTAGTTCTGATACAGCCGGCTTGAGCTGTTGAGATGTGCTCCCAGTTTGATCTGGTTGGTGAGGCGATGGCTGAGGCGTAACTGAATATCCTGGCTCATTTCACCACCATGTGGCAGGGGGCTTTCTTCTGATGAGAATAAACCTGAGAGATAATAGCTGGTATTTCCAATCAGGGGTCCACCAAGACTTATGCTAAGCTGTCCGCCAATCTGATCTCCATCTTTGTTTGTAGGCATTCCAAGCAAGGGAATCCAAGCTTTGGGATAAAAGCCATCAGGGGCATTATTGTAATAGTCAAATAACCCTCCACGTAAATCAACATACTGGAAGGCGGTGTCTTCATCGGCATAGCTGGTGTCCAGATATTCAAAAGCACCAGATTCATGATAATTGTAGGCATTCAACTGATCTGAAGTGTATTCAATGCGACCGTGAAACTCCTCGCCACCTTCTTTGGTAACGATATTTACCACTGATGACATGGCCTGGCCATATTCAGCATTAAAGGTCCCACTGATGACTGTCATTTCTTGAATGGCATTCTGGTTGACCGTCCCGCTGAAATCACCTTCCATGGGATCGCGGACAATGATGCCGTCGATCATGTATAATATTTCTTTGGTGCGCCCGCCGCGGACATGTATGTCTCCGTTTTCGTCTGTGGTAAAACCAGCCTGGGTAGCCAGAACATCGTTGATGTTGTCCACGGGCATGGAGATAATGTCATCAGCACTGATCACGCGAATAGTGGCAGTTGCATCACGTTGAATCAAGGGCCTCGTGGCTGTGACGTACACTTCTTCCCTGGCATCCAGGGTGACAAGCTCCAGAGCGGCATTTAGCGTGGTGGTAAAATCTGAGACCACCTGAACATCTTGATAAACGGCTATTTTATAGCCGATCATCATAAATTTTATGGTATAGGTTCCTGGAGGCACATTCAAAATAAAGAATTCACCCTGTTCATCGGTTGCCGTACCAATGTGGGTCCCATCAATAACCACATTCACACCCACCAGAACACCCAGATCCTCTGAGGTTACCGTTCCGGATATTTTTCCACCAACACCAGCAAGGATTAGCTGAGGAAGAAACAGGAAAAGAAGGAGTAAGAGAACTGAGCGCGAGAATATTTTCATGATTAGTAATTCAGGCCGCCTCGGTTTGAGGCGGCCTGATATGTTTATATATTATTTCAGCATGAGCATGTTGCGGCTGACTTGTTCATTACCCTTGCTCAGTACGGCAATGTAGTTTCCTGCAGCAACAACCTGGCCCTTATTGTCTCTACCATCCCAGGTCACTCGATAGCTACCTGGTTGGATATTTCCCTGGGCTAGGGTTGTGACGATTTCACCTCTGATGTTAAATATTTCAAGTGAGGCCTCTCCACCTTCATGCATCTCGATTGAGATGGTTGTTGAAGGATTGAAAGGGTTGGGGAAATTCTGACTTATCGTCATGGTAACAGGTACATTTTCAAAGGTGTTGAAAATTGATGTCGTACCACCTGCAGTGACCCCATAGTTGTCAAAATATCCTGGTAGTCCATCATCATCTTGCTGCATTGAGAATACACCGGCCATTCCGCTGGTTGTGTGGCCTGCAGCATCGTCAATAAAGGTGCCCAGGTTTACTTCATCATACCAACAGGTGTAGGAAACCGTATTGTCGTCGTTGGTAACTACCCCCAACTTCATATGGTGCCAACCCTCTGTATTTTCAATGTTCGTCGTAGGCATGGTGTTATCAAAGGAATAGGAAAAGGTAGCCATACTAAATTTGTTGTTAAACAGACGCAGTCTGTCATCACCATCGAAATCAACAACCAGTTTTACATAATAATCTAAAGATGAGTCTGCATAAGCTACCAAACCGCTATAGGCGGATGATCCTGCTGGGTTAGCGTAGACATAGACGTCGGCTTCAACAGTGTAGTTCACATCACTGGTAGTTCCTGTCAACACGTTGGCGATACCTGTATAGGATCCATCAATATCCTGCAGGTAACCAACCTTGTCATCACCACCAACCAGGACAGCCGGGGCTGAGGTCATATCAACGACCTGAATGTTTTCTTCATCGGCAAAAAAGGTCTGCCATTCACTGACATTGCCATCTTCAAAATCTTCTGTATATACTTGTCCAAAAGCCAGACTGAAGGTCATGGCCAACAGGATAAGGATAGTAGCTTTTCTTTGCATGGGTTTATCTCCTCGCTTGGTTGTTTTGATTGAATGTATGCATAGAGAATTGCTTCCCGGTCCGACCTGGTTATCCAAGCAGGTTGCCCAGCATTTCTTCTATTTCGTTTTCAGTAATTGAATCTCTATCACTACCCCAAAAAACCAGACCATGAAAAAGACCTCCCATTGCCTTAAGTATGAGACGGGGTTCCATTTGTGGAAATTCTCTTTCAGCGATACCCTGCTCAATAAGTTCCATTAATACCTTGTAGAGACGGTTCTGGTAAGCTTTCCACTCAGCCTTTTGATTTTCTTCATGAGTAAATGCTTTGGGAGCTTGAAAAAGGAATTCATAAAGGGGACGGTCGGTGTTCACTGTCTCAGCGATCTTTTTTAACATGGAGATGAAGGTACGTTTGGGGCTGTCTCCACCCACTGCCGTCTCTTCTAATTCACGCCAAAGACTTAGCCATCCATGGAGGAGGAGGGCATTGAATATTTCTTCTTTAGAGGTGAAGTAATAGTAGAGCGTCGCTTTTCCGAAACCAGAAACGCGAGCGATCTCATCGATCTTCGCCCCCTCTAATCCTTTTTCCTTAAACACGGCCAGGGCTCCCTGAAGAATCAGCTTTTGACGAGCTGCTCTTTCGGCGGATTTTCGATCAGTTGTCGCAGTATTTTCCATAGCTTCCTAACCTCAAGTTCGATTATTCGAACGAACGGTCGAATAATAGCAAAACCAATGCCACAAAAAAAGGTTTTTAATGGCAAATATCGTCTTTCGGTGATATTAAATTGATCAATCCAGGTGGTTAAAAGGGGAAAACAACCCTACATCAGCGGCTTTTAAGATCCTTCGTGTAGCACATTCTCACTTTTGGGGACTGCTCCTCAACCTATATAGAGTAGGGGTTTCTCTCTTACAGCTCTACTCTTAAGGGGCTGGTAAGTGCTGGCCACTGACCTTTGGCGACATTGCGAGCACCCTTAAAAACCAGATAGGAGTATTTTCCGTAATGGGGAATCAGTTGACCGATGCGAGGCAAAGAGCCCAGATCACCTGAGATGACCACCAGCATTTTTGCTGCAATATCTTCTTCATCGGAGCTCAGAATGAATGTATGGCCAGCCCTTGGAAAGCTTTCTCCATTTATAATAATACTGGTTTTGTCTATTTGGATCTGTTTGGAGAGCTCAGAGGGCAGACGGGTAGGATTCAGGGCAAAAATAGCGTAGTTGCCTTCCAGTCCTATCGATACTGCATCCGCAGCGGAAGCAGGCGTGACATCGCCCTCGGTGAGTGCATCACCAAATGATTTAAAAGCATCCTGCTCACCATCCACATAATACCAGAAATGCTTTTCAGGGGCGCCCATGGCTGCCGCCACGGTGGCTTCGATCTCCTGGGGATATAGATGACGGAAGAGGTTGTAGTCGGGATCCAGTTCGAAGCCGGTTGCCTTACCCTCTACAGTAAACTCGAATGTCCCTTCTGCCTCAGTGATTCCAACCTGACCGTTTTGACCATCAACCCCAATAAAATTGACTGGAATTTGAAGATCATATAGATCATCACCCGTCTGTGTGACCTTGAACTTGACTCTGGTCTGTTCATCCACGAACTTAGATTCCAGGAGATCAACCTTGATTTGGGCTGCTCCAACCCGGTCCACCCACTGAGGAATGATATAACTCAAATCTTCACCAGATGACTTTTCATAGGCTTCCAGCCACTTCTCCCAGGATACCTGTTGCCCTCTGTTCTCGGCAAATACATCTCGCCAGGCCTGGAAAAAGGCATCTTCACCAATAATCTCTTCAATCATATGGATGATCATCATGGTTTTATTGTAGCCGATAGTACGGCTCTCAGCGTTGTGACGTGCTTCGAACTCACGTACAGGAAATTCATTCTCTTTGGTGACATAGCTCTTATACTGTTTAAGAATGTCCTTGCGGTAGTCCCGGGCACTCGCTGGTCCACGTTTCAATTTATATCGGTAATCTGCTCCATAAACCGTCAGACCTTCACACCAGTTTCCATTCTCATAATCCACATAAATACTGTTACCCCACCAATTGTGAAGGACTTCGTGCCCCAGGGATGTCATGACAATAAACGGCAGACGAATAACTTGTTGTCCCAAAAGGGTCCATGCTGGCATGCCGTAGCCTGTGGGGAAGAAGTTTTCTGCCACAGTAAAACGCTTGTAGGGGTATTCACCAATCAATTCTGAGTACATATTCACATAATCAACGGTGGCCGGCAAGTAGGTTTCAAAAAGACTGGTATCCTCCTCAAAGAAATAGCAGTAAATATCTACATCTCCGGCTTTGGCGTGTTTGACACTAAAGGGAGCTGCCATAAACATAAGGCCATCGGACTGATAGGGATTCTTCCAGCTCTGCGTTTTGGTCGATCCGGCACGAACACTGGCAACACTGTTACCATCGGCAATGGATTCCCAGTTGGAGGGAATGGTGGCAGTCACTTCAAAACTCATGAGGCCATCTTCCCCGCGGGGATAATAAAATGCGCCAGGGCTAAAGTAGGCACCCTTTTCCAGGATGGTACCCGTGACTTCTCTACCCACATTCTGGTTTGAAAATTTGACCTCAGTTACATCGGCATCAAAAGTCGCAGTGTATTCCAGGGAAAAACTTGTTTCCTCAGAGCTATTATACTCAAAAAGCACCCATAATGCTGATTCTGGTGGGTCTAAGGCCATAATTTTAGCAGTTAATTCAGAATCTCGCTCTGAGAGTCTGTTTGAATCAAGCAGCATCAGATCAGGAGAAACGCCATTAATAGTCAGTTTTGCTATCTGTGCATTAGGTGCCAGATATAGCAGGTTTACCCCCTCAAAGACCTGTATTTGACCTGAGTCTGAGAAGATTGCACGATGGCTTTCCACATTTATGCTAAACTTTAACTTGTGGGATTTGAAAACCACTTCGTTTACGACCTGGGTTTGACAGGAAAGCAATATGATGGCTATCAGACCAAGAAAAATGACTCTCTGTAAATGTTTCATGTATTACCTCACTACAATAGTAATGGCGTTTTCTGCAGATAGATACTTGTCAGCAACCCGGTTCACATCTTCAAGGGTCACAGCTTTAAGCGCATCCAGAAATGCCTGATCATGATTCATATCATTTTCGAAGAAAAGTGATGTTCCCAGATAGTATGCCTGGTTGATACTGGACAGACGTCTGAACATCATGCGTCCGAGATACATGTTGATTGTTTTCTGGACATCATCTTCACTTAGTTCACCCAGGGTCTGCTTGCTCATGAGTGATTCAAACTGTGGTAGCAGAACTTCAGCGTTTTGGGGGCGTGTGCCCAGGCTAATATAGAACAGGGCATTGTTGTCGCGTACTGTTGACGTGGCTGTCATGCGATAAGCCAGTCCTTGTTTTTCCCGAACATCAAAGGTGATTTTGTCTGAAAGAATCAAACCCAGAGCTTTTAGGGCAGCTTCGTCGCCACTTTCAATCTTTTTAATAAAACCCCAGAACAAATATGTACGTTCGCCTCCACCAGGCAGATCAACATAAACAGGCTGGCTTGGTGTAAGATAGGATTTGTCGGTTAGCGGATAATCTTTTGATGGTGATTTACTGCCTGCCAACATTAGCCTGGAGATCATTTTTTCTGGATGGGGTGACACAACACTGACCAGACGATTTTCGGGGGCAAAATAAGCCTCAGCGAACTTCACAAGGCTCTCGTAACTCAAGACCTTCTCGTTTTCTTTTACACTCGCGCCATAAAGGTGTGATTCTACCTGATCATCAAAGAGATCTTTGGCTTTGTCCTTACCACCATGCATCATGGATTGTGAAAATTTTCCCCGGGCAATTTTGAACTCTTCGGCTGTGGGTAAAAAATTATTCATTTCGGCATTTAAAAAGGCCATGGCTCCAGGAAGATCATTGGCCAGACCTTCAACCCGGATATAACCAAAGTCAGGATGAAGGTAGATGTTGTCCATAGGAATCCAGGGGTTGTCATTGACTGTGAATTTCAGACCGAATTTTTGACTCTGAGCCAGTTTTTCTGTGCTCTTCATGCGTTGACCAAAACAATCATGGAGGTATTTTGCGGCTTCCTTACCAAACTCGACCTCATGGGCAGATTTGTACTTAAAAAGATAGTGAATTGCCAGCAGTTCTGAACCGGGATTCTGGCGTACAATGAGACCCATGCCGTGCTTGGGAGACTGAATCAGACTGGTTTTGATTTCCCCTGAAGCTCCAGTTGATTCAGCACTCTTGGAGTGATGAAAAATGACTGTAGGTTCCATTTTCAACCTGAAATATTTCAGATCTGTGGCTGCCTGGTTGAAGTCGCTGGCTGTTGAAAGATCCAGAACCCCGTCAATACCGGAAACGGCCAGATCAAAGGCATTGTAAATTCCAAACATATGGGGTTTTTCAACATTCTGAAGAAAAGCAGTTTTTTCTTTGGTAGCCATGGATGCCAGGGTGGTTGAGGCAATTTTAAATTTGGTTTTACCAATGGCTTTTTTGAGCTGTTTACTGATGGCCCGAGCATTGCTTTCATTTTTCAGGTTTAGCTTAAGCTCGACATAATTGGCGATTGGGCTGGAGTGAACTTGCATGGAAAGACCATCTACTGATTCTGGCCAGGCTTCCTTAAGTTCTGTTTCTATTCTGGGCTGGTGGTCTTTGAGCGCCATCTCCAACAATTGTAGAAAACCCTGAGGTTGATCACTTCTGAGGGTATATATCTGATGCAGGGTTGGTACTTCACCACCATAATATCTATCCAACCAACTCACATCTGTCAAGGGCGTTGCAACTGGTTGGGTCATACCAGTTTTCAAAATAGAATCTGTTGGTCTAAAAATTGAGCCTGGTGCAGCAGCACCATAAATACGATTGATGTCGACCAACATCGTGGCAGAATCGAAATTTCCAATGGCACTGAGAATCATGTTGTTGGGAAGATAGGTTGAGGTGTAATAGTGATTCACAGCCTCACGGGTCATGTGTTCAATGGTGGCATAGGTTCCCAGGGTTGGCAAGGAAAGCGAGTGCCCCTTGTATAATTCCGCCGAAAGATTGTATTCCATCTGGGTGGCTGGCTTGGAAAGACTCTGGGCAATTTCCTCAAGAACAATCCCCTTCTCCTTTTCAAATTTTTCTTCAGGCAGAATGGAGTTAAACAGCATGTCGGCCTGAATTTCCATGCCGGCGATTTTGTGTTCTGCGGGCATAACCATCATGAAGTTGGTATAATAGTCACCTGTATTGGCATTGTTATAACCTCCAATCAAATCTGTAGCATCATAGAGTTCGCGTTGAGTTCGCGTGGTGGTACCGTTAAAAAGCAGGTGCTCCAGCATGTGGCTCATACCACTGGTTTCATATGTCTCATAAGCTGAGCCCGTTTTAATAACCACATTCACGCCCACCATGGGCAGGGCTTTATTCTCGATAAGTAAAATATCCATACCATTGTTGAGCTTATGTATGGAGACTCCTGGTTGAGCGCCTATGGCCAATGATATTATCAAAATCGAACTTAGCAGTGTAATGATTGACTTCATATGTGAACTCTTTCTTTGTTTATAAACTTTATGCTTCCTCACAAGTTTAGTTTGAATACTCCAGTCGCAAGAAATTCGTGTTATCCCGGCCGGTTTCGAATCCAGACCTGGATATGTGGGTTAAAGTTTTTTTGTGATCAAAGCCTTTGCATCCATTCCTGGAACAGGGTCAATACCAAGCAGATCCAGAATGGTGATCCCAATATCCGACAAACAACCATCAGACAGTTCTACGTTCAAGTGTGATTCCTGTGCCATATACAATAACTCAACAGGATTGAGGCTATGGCTGGTCCTCACAGCTCCAGTTTCATAATCAATCATCTGATCCACATTGCCATGGTCAGCGGTCATGAGAATCTGGCCATCACGCTCTAATATTGCAGGAATAATCTGGGCAAGACACTCATCCAAAACCTCAACGGCTTTCACGCCAGCGTCAAAATTGCCTGTATGTCCCACCATGTCGCCATTGGCATAATTCACCATGATAAACTCATATTTATCTTCTTCCAGCTTTTCTAAAAAACACTCAGTTACTCGATAGGCTTCCATTTCAGGATGATCAGCAAAGCTGGCCGGGTCAAAACGACCCTTTAACTCTTCACGGTCTTCATTTTTATAGGGGGTTGTCAGTTTACCGTTAAAGAAGCTGGTGACATGGGGGAATTTCTGGGTCTCAGCCATACGCAACTGGTGCAGCCCTGCCTCAGCAATGAGTTGACCGATAGTGACTGACGGTTCAGCGTCATCTCCACCAGCATCAGCCAGTAGAAAATTATCGAAACCGTCATAGTAAGCCGTCATGCCTGCATAAATAATGTCCAGCTCTGGTTTTGGTACACCGAGATAGTCTTTTGAAGTAAATGCCAGGGTCAACTGGGTCGCTCTATCCTGTCTGTAATTCGTGTGTAGAACCACATCGCCGTCATGGATTCCTGTATATCCTTCCATAACAAAGGGCTCGATATATTCATCAAACATGTTCTCACCACTGGGGGTTTTATCGTTTTCCCATGAGGATTGAATAGCTTCAGCAGCCGAGGTCATAGGGCGACCTTTTCCAGAGACGATGCAATCATAACCCTGGTCGGTGATTTCCCAGACTTTGCCACGATCCATGCCATAGTAACGACCCATAAGAGTTCCCAGGGTGACTTTGCCCACTTCAGATATGATCTGTTCAAGTTTGCTTAAGTGCTCTAGAGCAGATTTTGGCGGCGTATCACGTCCATCAAGAAAGGGATGAATGACCATTTTGCCTCCAGGATTTTCAGTACTGGCCTGGCGGATGAATTTAAAGAGGTGATCGTAATGGGCGTGGACGCCCTCATCCTGCAACAAGCCGAAGAGATGAAATGTCGAGTTTTTCTCGCGCCATTGCTGCATCATGGTCTTCCAGAGATCACTGTTGTAGATCTGGCCGCTTTCCAATTGATCATTGATGCGTTTAAGTTCCTGAATAACAACTTTGCCTGCACCCATGCTAAGGTGACCAACTTCACTGGAGCCCTGAAATCCTTCAGGGAGTCCAACAGCTTCTCCAGAAGCACCTAAAATACTGTGGGGATAAGTCTTCCTATACTTGTCAAGGTTGGGTGTATTGGCGGCTAGAACAGCATTACCCTCGGTTCTTTCGGTATAACCGACACCGTCTAGAACGATTAGTACAACTGGTTTCATATATTAAAATCTTTCCTCATTATCAAATTCATCACTTCGGGGAATTTAGGCTTTGCCGCGGCGTTGGGAACTGTGAATTACATGAATATCTAGGTTGTGGTGAGGCTTTAACAGCACCCGACTTAAGTCGGGTGCTGCTGAAACTTCATCAATAAAGGGATTCCTTTAATGAATCCAGCACAATATCCCAGGCTCTATCGAAATAGGCGTAGGTTTCATCCCATTTCTCACCATCCAGCCAACCAAGGTGGTCAAGAGAAACTCTGGTTTGATGGGCGTCAAGTTCTTCAAGCTGAATGATTACCCAGGTTCTGTGGGAATGATTCCGGACTTCGGGGATAGTGGGTGGGGCATTCCAGGTAAAGGAGAGCATCTTGTGCGGTAGAAAACTCAACACTTGATTGCCTTCACCACCGCGTGTGCCTTCAGGGTTGTCCAAGAGGAAATATATTTCGTAGGGGCCCCCAGGAGTGAGCTCAACCTTATTATCAAGACCGATAAAGGTTTTCAAACCTTCATGAGTCGTCCATTTTTCCCATGTCGATTTTAAATCGGTCTGCACAAGCATGCTTTTGTGAAGACAATTATTATTCATAAAATCAGTCGATACTGTAGATTGCTTTATATTTTGATTCCAGATAATCCATAAAGGGCTGAGCTGACAAAGCCTGTCCAGTAACTTCCTGAACCAGCTCTTCAGCCTTGCGACCACGACCGACGCTGTGAATATGCTCCCTCAACCATCCCAGGAGACTTGAAAAATCACCACGGGCACAGGATTCATCCAGTCCAGGGAGGTCCTGCTTGGCCTGATTATAGAATTGCACGCTATAGAGATTTCCCAGCGTGTAGGTTGGAAAATAGCCGAAAGCACCAAAGGACCAATGCACATCCTGAAGGACTCCTTCAGAATCAGTTGATGGTCTCACGCCTAGATACTCCTCCATTTTGTCGTTCCAGAGCTGGGGTAGTTCAGCGACGGGGAAGTTCTCGTTGATGATCATCTTCTCAATCTCAAAGCGGAGCATGATATGTAGATTATAGGTGGCCTCGTCAGCTTCAACACGGATCAAACTGGGTCTCACTCGATTCATGGCGGCAAAAAACATATCGCGATCGGTATTTCTCAATTGATCTGGGAATTTGGCCTGAAGTTTGGGATAAGCATAACGCCAGAAGGAGGGGCTTAAACCAACCAGATTTTCCCACATTCTGGACTGGCTCTCGTGGATACCCAATGAAATAGACTGCCCCAGAGGATTGCCATACTCTTCTGTTGGTAGACCTTGTTCATAAAGGGCATGACCGCCTTCGTGCAGCGTGCTAAGTAGGGCTGATTTTAAATCATTTTCGCGAAGTCGTGTGGTGGTACGAACATCTGTGGGATGTGTACTAGTAGTAAAGGGATGCGCAGAGCGGTCCTGGCGACCGATATTGCTGTCAAAACCAATCGCTTCCAGCATGGTGATGCCAAAATCCCATTGTTTGTCCATATCGTACTCTTTTGTGAGGACACTGCCATTCACCCTGTGTTTGACCTCACGAATGTTCTGAATAAGAGGGACGAGCCTGGCTCGAATTTCTGTAAAAAGACTGGCCACCTTTTCAGAAGTCATCTCTGGCTCAAATTGATCCAATAAGCTATCATAGGGTGTGGCGCCCCCTCCCAGATAATTCGCTTTCTCCTTCTGGAGCTGAACCATCTTGGTCAAAAAGGGTTCGAAAAAAGCAAAATCGTTGTCTTTTCTGGCCCTCACCCAGGCTTGCTGAGATACCGAAGCATGCTTAGCTAAATCGGTGACAAACTCTGTTGGGAGTAGTGATTCCTGCCGATAATCACGCCAGATTTCCTTGAGTTGACGTGTCTCGCGATCACTAAGGGTCATAATTCTGAGTTCACCGCTTTTAGGATCGATTAGTTCTTCCAGTGCGGTCTTAAGTGGATTCCCCACCAACTTGGAATGCATCAATGTAGTGATATAGGCAACCTGTTCTGATCTGGCTGCTCCAGCCCCCTCAGGCATATATGTCTCCTGATCCCAACCCAACAGGGCTTCAATTCCCTGTAGGTGGCTGGCATCAAGTAATTCTTTTAAAATAATTTCGCGTGGTTCCATTTTTGATCCTTAAGGATTTATGTGTAGCTCTATTCTTCGGGAAGTATGGGCTAAAATAACTTTAAATACAATTTTTGCCATGAATGAATTGACTTGTCTGCAAATGCCTATTTACCCCACTGAGCCTTCATGTCCTCCAGGCACGCTGTTCTTAAAAGAACTTATTTAGCTACGGGCATGAGTGCTGAGGGGTTTACTCTTTCACACCCTTGGTTTTGCCTTAATTTTCGCGCTATGACAAACTCACAAAAACTCAAAGCCGGATTAATCGGCGCGGGCCACATTGGCCGCTTTCACACCCGTCATCTTAGTCAGCATCAGGACTGGGACTGTCAGGGTATTTTTGACACTGATACAGCTCGAGGAGAGCTGGTCGCGAGTGAATTCGGGGTTCCTGTAGCCCTTGATCATCACGCCTTGATTGAGGCTAGCGATGCTCTCTTTATCACCTGTCCCACGAAATTCCACTTCTCTTATGCAAAATCAGCCATCGAAGCCGGAAAGCATGTCTTTATTGAGAAACCTATTTCCGTCACGCTTGAAGAGGGAGAGGAATTGGTTACTCTGGCTGAAAAACAGGGCGTAAACATTCAGGTTGGGCATGTTGAGCGCTTCAATCCCGCCTTAGCAGCCTTGGATGATGTTATTCTGGAGCCACGTTTTATTGAAGCTCACCGACTCGTGAGTTTTGTCCCACGTGGCATTGATAATCCAGTGGTTCATGAGAACATGATTCACGACATTGACATTATTTTATCTCTGGTAAAAAGCCCGGTTACTGACATACAGGCCAATGGCCTGGCCGTCATCTCTGATCTGGCCGATATTGCCAATGCCAGACTCACTTTTGAAAATGGTTGTGTCGCTAATGTCACTGCCAGTCGGATTTCCTTGAACCCTATGCGGAAAATGCGCATTTTTCAACATGAGCACTATATCACTATTGATTTTCAGAAGGGCTCAACGGAGATGTACGCGTTGAAAAACCAGGGTTCAGACCTATCTGGAGATCGCATCATTCCCATGGAGGGCTCTGACAAAGCTATTGTATATACCAGCCGCGAATTACCCAAGATAGACGCCATGTACGCCGAGCAGGCTGCTTTCGCTAAATCTATCAGACTTCAGCAGACACCTGTTGTCAGTGGCCATGATGGTCTGGAAGCCTTGCGTATTGCAGAACTGATTAACCAACAGCTTTTGGATCAATAATAGCTACTTCTGCCAAAAACTTTCTTATTGTCGCTGGAGAGATTTCTGGTGATCAGCATGCTGCCCCTTTAATGGCAGCCCTGAAAACTCACAATCCCGATCATGTTTTCTGGGGGCTGGGGGGTGATATGATGGAAGCTGAAGGTCTCGAAGCATTGTATCATGCCCGAGATCTATCTGTCACTGGGTTTATTGAGGTAATCAAGCATCTTTCATTTTTTAAAGAGGTGATGGGCTCGGTAATCCATGAGTCTGAAATCCGCAAACCCAATGCGGCCATTCTATTAGACTATCCAGGCTTCAACATACGCCTGGGAGTGAAGCTAAAAGCACTTGGGATTCCCGTTTACTACTACATTTCACCTCAGGTTTGGGCCTGGAAAAAGGGTCGCGTAAAAACCATGCGACAATTCATTAAGCGTATGTTTGTTATTTTTCCTTTTGAAGAAGAATTCTACAAAAAACAGGGTATTCCTGTCACTTTTGCCGGTCATCCCGTGGTGGAAAAAGATTTTAAACTATCTGAGCGATCCGAATTTTTCAAGCTACATGGTTTTGATGAAAGCAAGCCCCTGGTGGCTCTATTGCCTGGCAGTCGACGCAATGAGATGGAAAGACACACTCAACCCCTGCTGGATACCATAGCCCTGCTTAGCCAGGAACAGCCAGACATTCAATTCGTGTTAGCTGGCCTGTCATCGCTCTCCGACTCATACTATGACCCATTTTCCCAGCTAGAAAGTGTCAAAATTGTCAGGGATAATCCTTACCCCATGATGGCCCATGCCGATGTGGCCATCGTTGCATCGGGTACCGCCACGCTGGAAACCGCTTATCTCGGAACCCCCCTGGTGGTTATTTACAAAATTGCACCCGTTTCTTACCTCATAGGTAAGCTCCTGGTAGACATTGAACACATCGCCATGCCCAACCTGATCATTGGGGATCGGGCGGTGCCTGAATTGATTCAAAGTGAGGCCAGTGGTCAAACAATAGCTACTGAGGCCTTGAAATTACTGACAGACTCGCCAGTCAAGAGAAAGATGCTGAACAAATTGGAAACGCTGAAGGAGTTACTGGGCCAACCTGGTTGTGCAAAGATCATTGCCGCTGAAATTCAAAAGGATCTTGATTAGATCATGGGCTTAAATCGAAAAACACAGACACGCATTTCACAATTCGCCCGCAGGTTTGGAGGCAGCTTTGTCAACCTCATTGGAAAAAGTCTCAGGCTGGAGGTTCGCGGCTGGGGTCGTTTTCAACATCTAGCCAAAGAGGGCTCCCCCCTTGTTTTCCAATTCTGGCATGGCGACATGTTTATCTCCTGGTATTTAACGTCACCCCTGAAGCCAGCTGCTATTGTCAGTCAAGCCGGTGATGGTGACATCGCCAGCGCTGTACTCGAGGGATTAAATTATGTTACTTTTCGGGGTTCAAGCACTAGAGGAGGTCGAAGAGCCTATCAGGGTATGTTGCGATATTTGCGTAAACAGGATATCAAAATTTCCGCTTTTGCATCTGATGGTCCCAGAGGTCCTCGCCGAGAAATGAAACCAGGGACGTATGTCGCGGCTCAACATCTTAATGGATATATCATTCCGACGGCCACAGTTTCCAGGTGGGTACTTCGAGCTCGTGGTTGGGATAAGTTTGCCATCCCAATTCCATTCTCTAGAGCTATTGCAAGTTTTGGCGAACCTATCAAAGTGAATCCGAAGCTCCGTGGAAAAGATCTGGATGAAGCCCTCAAGCAAGCAAGTGAGCTCTGCAAAAAACACCAGGAAGATCTGGACAATTCCTTCTAAAGCATTGCAATGAGTCTCGCAAATTATCTTCATACTGCCCCCTGGTTTTTACTTGTTCGGGTTGCCCTGTCTTTTATATATGGATCACTTATCTCACTGCGAAATCAGGCCTACGATCTAGGTCTTTTAAAAACTTATCCAATTAAAACTCCTGTCATTTCAGTGGGAAATATTTCGACTGGCGGTAGTGGAAAAACCATCCTGGTACAAGCCCTGGTGGAGCATTTTTTGAGCATTAAAAAAACACCTGCTGTTTTATCAAGGGGATACGGAAGATCATCAAAAGGTCTAGTCGTTGTGGCTGATAATAGTGGTGTCAAAACCACGGTGAAAGACTCAGGGGATGAGCCCTTTTTAATTGCCCAGAACTTCTCAGGTGTACCGGTTGTCGTCTCTGAGAATCGAGTAATTGGCGCCCAGTATCTTGAAGATAATTTTTCACCTGATGTGGTCATTTTGGATGATGGTTTCCAACATCGACGTCTTCATCGTGACCTTGACATTGTGATCATTGATTTTCTAATATCACAAAAACAGCGTCTTTTACCATGGGGTTTGTTGAGAGAAACCGCTGGCAATATCTCACGCGCTGATGTCGTGGTTTTTAGCAAAATTTCTACGCAGGAAGATGTTGAAACCAACCTTGTTTTTGAGCTTGATTCTGACGTGAATGATCACCTCGGGAATCGTCTCCCACTTACCTCTTTGGGCGGTGATTATGGACTGTTTGCTGGTCTGGGAAAACCCGATCATTTTTTTAATCAGCTTGAAGATATCCATCATCCTGCCAGCATTAAAATCTCCTTCCCTGACCACGCCCAGTATACAGAATTACATCGATCTGAAATTGAGAGTAACACTTGCGCATATTGGATTACCACCCAAAAAGATTTTATCAAATTGGATCCTGCTTTTTGTGAGGAACATAGAATCTATTCAGTTGGTGTAAAAACGATAATTCCAGCCCGCCTTCTGGCCCACCTAAAGCAACACTTTAACTAAAAAACACCTTATCTGTCATGATGATTAGGCCTGAAATATCAATCGTTAGCCCGCATATTGATTGCGAATTTGATCTGATTTGCTTAATTACGGGTCGCTTTCTCAACATTAGCAACATTTTGACCTCTTTTCAAAAACAGGTTATTTAAATGAAAGAGCGCCTTATAAAAGTTTGTTGTATCACTTCTTTAATTGAGGCAAAAATGGCCCTGGGTGCCAGCGCAGAGCTCTTGGGGCTGGTCTCGGAAATGCCCAGTGGACCCGGGGTTATATCTCTCAGGCAAATCGAGAATATTGTTACTGCACTGCCAGCCGACACAATGACCGTTTTACTCACCAGCAAGCGTCATCATCAAGACATTTTAAATCAACACGATCAAGTCAAAACCTGGGGGGTTCAGTTGGTTGATAAACTCCCTGAAACCGAACTGAGGCAACTCAGAAATTCACTCCCTGAAACCTGTCTGATTCAAGTCATCCACGTGATAGATGAGCGCTCTATTTCTGAGGCGTTACTTTATGATGATCTGGTTGATTATCTTCTTCTCGATTCTGGAAATCCAAAAGCAAAAATCAAGACTCTCGGTGGCACGGGCAAAATCCATAATTGGGATATAAGTCAGGAGATTTGCGAACGAAGCGCCTTACCTGTTTTTCTAGCTGGAGGATTAAATCCTGACAATATTCAAGCCGCTGAAATGGCAGTTCAACCAAATGGATTTGATCTTTGCAGTGGAGTTCGAACTGATGGGAATCTTGATCAAAAGAAACTAGAAAAATTTATACAACTCGCTCGCAGTGGATAGGAAAAACAACCAATGAAATATGCAGTGCTTGAAGAGATCCTCCTGGAGTTTAAGGATGCCTCTTTAGGCTTCCCCTTTGATGAAAAAACAGCCGTCTTTAAAGTGGCAAACAAAATATTTGCATTAGTTGGACTTGAGTGGAACCCCTTGGGAATTAACCTTAAATGTGATCCTGATGACGCACAAATATTACGGTCTCAGTTTGAAGCAATCACCCCTGGTTATCACATGAACAAGGATCACTGGAATACGGTCATTCTTGATGGGAGTCTGGACCCCAGGCTCGTGAGAAAACTTATTGAGGACTCCTACCTTTTGGTTGTCAGAAAAATGAGTAAAAATGAACAGAAACGTCTTGGGGTGGATTAATATTTCCATCCCTGCTGTAGACATGTTGCTCCTTCTTTTTAATTAATATTTCAACTTTATTGCATCTCTATGGCCACTGAAAAGCTCGACCGTTTTCCTGTCTTGTTTCTCCCCGTCCTTTCCTTTAATCGTTCTTTTGGCTATTGCTTGCGTTTGTCATTTACTGTCTCCATAATATTACATTCGCAAAAATTCCGTCAGATATAACTAACACCGACACTGATTAATCCTTATAAATATCAACACTTATCCATATTGTTATTAGTGATTTAGGTCCTGTTTTATCCCATGGCACGACCTTTGACATATATAAAGGAACATATGAAAAGAATATTTAACAAAAGTATTTTTATTTTTCGGTCTGTTGTGCCAAGCTATCACCATGTCAGCAGCACTCACTTTCGCAATGGTATTGGATCAATATATATCCTCGGTAACAAAACTGGATTCTGAACTAACATGACTCTTTCTCAAACCATTTATTCTAAAAATACGATGGGCTCATTAGGCTCAAACCTCGGCTTCATCAATACGAGAACTCTGCATACTCTATCTTTTCTCTTCCTGTTTGTATTGTTTGGAACCAGCACTGAGGTCTCGGGGCAATGCGCTTCAACGGGTAATGGCTCTGATGGCTATTTCACAGGAATTCGGCAGGTTGTTTTTAACACCATCGATAATTCAACCATACTTGAGGATAATGATTATTCAGATTTTACAGGAATATCAACAACCGTCTCTCAGTCTATTTCGTATGACCTGAGTGTCTATGTAAATAGCGATGGTAATTGGACGATCAATACTATGGTTTGGATTGACTGGAACCAGGATTCAGATTTCGAGGATACCAATGAATCTTATGTTCTCGGAACAGCCACCGATGTTGAGGCTGACTTGACAAGTGCATCCCCTTATTCGATAACAATCCCTGGAACGGCAACTTTGGGCACGACCACCATGCGTATTTCTACGAAATGGGATGCATATCCAACGAGTTGTGAAAATGGTTTTGACGGTGAGGTTGAAGATTACAGCATTAATGTGGCAACAGCTCCAGAAATAAATATTCAGGGTAATGCTCTTGATATCACCGATGGTGACACGACTCCCGGTACATCTGATGGTACTGATTTTGGAATTGTTTACAGTCTGGTTGGTTCTGTCTCACAAACTTTTACGCTCTACAATTATGGTGGTGGAGACTTACTGTTGACTGGTTCTCCTGTTGTCAATATCACGGGAACCCATGCTGCTGATTTTTCAGTAACGACACAGCCGGGGGCCACGATAAGTGGTGGCGGGAGTGATATATTTATTGTCCTTTTTGATCCATCAGATCTCGGAACGCGCAGTGCCACGATCTCTATCGCCAACATAGATCCAAATGAAAACCCCTATACTTTTAATATTCAAGGAGTGGGTTCAGGTCCTCCTGAAATGGACGTGTCGGGAAACAGCACGTCTATCTTTGATGGAGATGCCTCTCCCAGCGTCACTGACAACACCTATTTTGGAAGTGCTGATATTGTTACCGAATATGTGGAGCATAGTTTTACCATATCAAACACTGGTACAAGTGGTCTTGCTTTAACCGGGTCTCCTGCCGTTATCCTGTCAGGATCTCATGCTGCTGATTTTTCCATAACAACTCAACCGACTAATAGTATTAGCCCTGCTGGCGGCACCAGCGTTTTTATTGTCAAATTTGATCCTGATGCTTCAGGAATTAGAACGGCTACCATATCTATCTCTAATAATGATCCCGACGAAGGTCCTTATACGTTTGACATTCAGGGAACCGGCTCGGTTGTTCCAGAAATGGATATTGTTGGGAATAGTGTCTCCATTGCTGATGGGAAGACATCCACATCAACTGCAGATTATACTGATTTCGACAACACGGATATTAATACTGGCTCAACAATTTATACCTATTCGATTACCAATTCAGGGTCTGGTGATTTATCCCTAACTGGTGTGCCTCTCGTTTCTGTTTTTGGATCCCAGGCTGCTGATTTTACCGTCAGTCAACAACCAGCCTCGTCTACCGTTAGCCCCCTGGGAGGAACTCAATCCTTTCAAATTACTTTTGATCCGCCAGCCACTGGACTAAGACAAGCCACTGTTTCCATCACCAATAATGATCCTGATGAAAGCCCCTACACTTTTAATATTCAGGGTACTGGAACCATCAATCCTGAAATAGATATTCAGGGAAACGGCGTATCAATTGTCGATGGTGATATGATAGCTTCATTTGACGATTCAACAGATGTTGACACTTTAATAGTGGGCGAAGCCACATACGTAGTTACATACACAATTTTTAATACGGGACCTGCCCAGCTAAACCTGACTGGCTCCTGGCCACTTATTACTATTAGTGGTGTCCATGCTGGTGACTTCAGTGTTCATAGCCCGCCTTCCAGTACCATCGCCTCGGGCTCTTATACAACATTTCAGATTTCCTTTGATCCGCAAACTGCGGGTACTCGTTCAGCCATCCTGACCATCAACAACAATGACTTGAATGAGAGCAGCTATTCTTTTGCAATTCAAGGTGCTGGAGTCAATGATGGTAGCATTCTATCTGAAATTGATGTTCAGGGAAACCTTAACAGTATTACCTCTGGAGATAATAGCACATCGGTAACCGATGGTACCTATCTTGGAACAATCCCAGTTGCCAGCGGATCGCTTGGTCAGACATTTATGATTACCAATTCAGGTTCACATGACCTGGTTTTAGCCAGCTCACCATTGGTAACCCTATCTGGATCTCATGCCTCAGACTTTTCTATTACCCTGCAACCCAGCACCCCTGTGGCACCTACCGGAAGTGTGCCTTTTAATGTTTCTTTCACCCCTTCCGCTCCAGGCTTGCGGACTGCTCTTGTAAGTATTGAGAATAATGATAGCGATGAAAACCCATACACCTTCACTGTGGAGGGGTTTGGTTTGACCTATCCAGAGATTGAGGTCCGTGGCAACAATCTTGTGATAGCCAGTGGTGATGCCACCCCAAGTGTAATGGACAGTACTGACTTTGGTGATGTTCATCCTGTTTTGGTTAAGGCATACGCAACTTATACGATTTTCAACACTGGTGACTCAAGCCTTGTTTTAACGGGGAATCCTTTGGTTGAGCTTCAGGGAGATGCTGCCGGAGAGTACTCGGTTACCAGCATGCCATCTGCTTCAATTCCTGCCGGAGGAAGCTCTGATTTTATTGTCGAGTTTGACCCGGCCCAAACTGGCAGTCGTAATGTGTCTGTTTCCATTGAAAATAGTGACAGTAATGAATCCCCTTACAGTTTCTGGTTAACAGGATATGGAAAAGTCGCGGGAACACCTTTTCCCTGTATCTCCAGATTCTTCCATATCTGGGGTACTGATGGTGATGTTGCCGCAATGGATGCCTCGGTTAATCCATACCATTACGATATCGCAAAAACCGTTGGGTATCACATCAATGGCGTTGGATACAATCTGGAAGATGGAATGCTGTATGCTTTTGAGCAGGATGGGGATGTTTCTGGAGACAACATTATCCGCATCGATGGAAATTATGACGTTGAGGTGCTGTCCGTAAATATAAACTTTTTATCCTGGAGGGCTGATTTTGACGTTACGGGAAACATGTACTTTTTTGATGCAAACGGTACTACCGTTGGAATTTTTGATGCCAGCACGGGTACTGTAACTTACGAGTCAACCAGCGGTACTGCCTGGATTCCCATCGATATGGCTTTCCTGGATGCAGATGGATACTTTTATGGGATTCATGAAGCCACTCTTTATCAGTACAATCCAGCCAGTCACAATGTCTCAACCATTCCTATTACTGGTAGATTAAGTGATGACTATAGCAATAATATCAATAGTGCCTACTACGGTGCAGCCTGGACAGCAGATGATGGTTATATTTTTACTACCAACAGTCAAAGCGGTAAAATGTATAAGATTTCCCCTTCTGGATTTAGTATCTATGTGGGACAGGGAGAATCTGATTTAAACAAATCAGATGGTGCTTCTTGTCCATTGGTCCCTGCGCCCCTTCCTACTACAGGGCAGGTGGGAAACAGGGTCTGGGTTGATAGTGATGCGGATGGTATTCAGGACGATGGAGAACCCGGTCTGGCTGGAGTCGTTGTAGATTTATATAGTATTGATAGTCCTTTTATTGCCTCAACTATCTCTGATCAGAACGGGGACTACTCTTTTCAAAACCTGGCCCCTTCAGAATACTTTATCATCTTTTCCGGTGCACCGACTGGTTTTGGTTTCACCCTGCAGGACCAGGGTGGAGATGATGTTAATGACAGTGACCCGAATCCCTCCACAGGTAAGACCGCCAATTTCTTTGTAGGTGTCGGTCTGGTTGAAGAAGGTATTGATGCTGGATTTACTTCAACTGGTGTTGGAGATTTTATCTGGGATGATCTCAATTCAAACGGTGATCAGGATTATGGCGAGCCTGGTGTTCCCGGGGTTACCGTAGAGCTTGTTTTAGAGAGTAGTGGTTCAACGGTTGATGCAACGATCTCGAATGCTGATGGAATATATTACTTTAGTGATGTCACTCCAGCTAACTATAGAATTCGTGTTAGCAATCTGCCTGGTGGCTATCAGTTTGTGAACCAAAATAGCGGTGCTACCGATCTTGTCGATAGTGATGTAAACACAGGCTCCGGTCTCTCTGATCTATTCACGGCAGGAGCTGGTAACTTTAACGCCACTATCGATGCAGGCATGTCTCAACAATCATCTCCAGAAATGAATATTACTGGCAATGGCACTGCGATTCCTGATGGCGACACGTCACCAAGCCTAACGGACGATACAGAGTTTGGATCCACCTCTGCAGCAACTGGTAGCGTTGTGCATACTTTCACCATTGATAACGCCGGTGGAGCAGCAGACCTGACTTTAAATGGATCACCCACAGTTGCTATTTCGGGAACACATGCGGCAGATTTTACGGTAACCACGGCCCCGGCCACAACGGTTACAACAAGCGGAACTACTACCTTTCAGATAACTTTTGACCCAAGTGATAATGGGCTACGGTCAGCCGTCGTATCCATTTCAAACAATGACCCTGATGAAAACCCTTATGATTTTGATATTCAAGGAACAGGGCTTGCTCCTGAAATAGCGGTTCGGGGGAATGGACAAGATATCGCTTCTGGTGATATCACGCCGTCCTCTGCCGATTCTACTGAGTTTGGTATTTTTGATATTGTCACAGGATATAATCATGTGGTCTTCACCATTCAGAATACCGGAGCAGCTGCTCTTGATTTAACGGGGGGCACTCCTATTGTAATTGGAGGAACCAATCCTGGAGATTTCTCCATCAGTTCAAATCCCTCAACACCGATTGCTATAAGTGGTTCAACCACGTTTACGGTTCAATTTAATCCTACTGCCATTGGTTTACGCGTCGCAACGATCGCCATCGCCAATACAGATGCAGACGAAAATCCATTCACATTTGACATTCAGGGGACCGGTACAGCCACGCCTGAGATTGCTCTACAGGGAAACTTGAATGATATTGCTGATGGTGACACCTCTCCATCAACTTCGGATCTGACCGATTTTGGTGGTCGTGATATTTTTGCGGCACAAGTTGCTCATACTTTCACCATACAGAATGTTGGATCAGCTGCTTTATCCCTGACCAGCTTACCTATCGTTCAGATATCAGGCACTAACGCCGGAGACTTTATTGTTTCTCAACAGCCTGCCAGCTCAACAGTAAACGCTGCGGGATCACTCTCTTTCCAGGTTGCCTTTGATCCAACAACTACTGGTGTGAGACAGGCAACTGTGCTTATCTCAAGCGATGATGCTGATGAAAGCCCTTTTAGTTTTGACATTCAGGGTCTGGGAACCTCAACTCTCGATGAGGAAATAGAGATTCTAGGAAATGGCCTGGTCATTGAATCTGGAGATGCTTTCCCCACCAGCGTTGATTTCACAGATGTGGGATCTGCTGAAATTTCTGGTGTACCCGCTACGGCAACCTTTGTTATTCGTAATGTTGGCTATGCCATATTGAGTTTGACCGGACCACCACCCTATGTGAACTTCAGTGGTACAAACGCCTCTGAATTTACCATTACATCCACGCCGTCTAACTCCATAGCTATTGATAGTAGTACAACTAGTTTTGAAGTCACCTTCACACCCTTTGCCCTGGGAACTCGCCAGGCCATCGTGAGCATTCAAAATGATGATGCAGATGAAAACCCCTACACATTCACAATACAGGGAACTGGTATTTATGACCCAACATCTCTGTCTGAGATCAGCGTTAAAGGAAACATGCAGGTTATTTCTTCTGGTGACCTATCTCCCTCTACTGCAGATGGTACTGATTTCGGAAGCATTGAGGTAATTGGCGGCCTCACGGCAACACAAGAGTTTGTTGTTTTTAACACTGGTAGCGATGACCTCGTTCTGGGAAACAATCCAATTATTTCCATTTCAGGCCCCCATACCATCGACTATACCGTCATAGCGAATCCAGCTCCTCTGGTTGCTCCCAACAGTACGGTGGCTTTCACTGTTGAATTTAACCCCTCGGGGACAGGACTTCGTAAAGCAACCATTAGCCTTGGTAATAGTGATCTGACTGAAAACCCCTACACATTTAGCATTGAAGGAACCGGGGTATCAACTCCAGAAATGACTGTCTCTGGTAATAGTGTAACCATAATCAATGGTGATACTTCTCCTGCTTTATCCGACAGCACTCTTTTTGGTGATGTGGACATAACCTCAGGTTCTAAATTGGTGACTTATACTATTAACAATGATGGAAATGCCGATTTAACGGTTGGTGCGATATCGTTTTCAGGGGCTCATACAGCAGATTTTTCAGTCACGACAGCACCTGCATCAACAGTAACCACAGGGAACAGCACGACTTTCGTTGTTCAGTTTGATCCGTCAAGTGTTGGTACGCGAAATGCCACAATTTCCATAGCCAACAATGATCCTGGTGAATCACCTTATCTGTTCGATCTCCAGGGAAATGGTACCAGTCCGTCAGATGGTGTTATTGGTGATATGGTCTGGCTGGATAACAATGGTGATGGTATTCAGGATGCCGGAGAAGATGCTATGGCTGGTATTACAGTCACCTTATATGACTCTGGCGATAATGCACTGGGTTCTGTTGTAAGTGGCGCTGATGGTACCTATGTTTTTGAAGGTCTTGCTTCTGGTGATTATTATCTCGCTTTTACCAACCCTCCTGTTGGATTTGTGCTTTCTCCATTAGACCAGGGAGTAAATGATGCCCTTGATAATGATGCCGATCCATCAAACAGTGGTAAGACGGCAACATTTTTTCTAAATATTAGTGGCGTTGACAATTCCCGGGATGCTGGATTCAAAACGACTGGAGTGGGAGATTTTGTCTGGCTTGATGTGAATGAAGACGGTATTCAAAATGTCGGGGAAACAGGTGTACCCGGAATCGACGTAGAAATTAAGATCGATGGCGGCGCCAGCGTTGCAACCACAATCACGGATGCTAACGGCCGCTACTCGTTCACAAACCTAAGTCCAAACACATATCGACTATACTTTACCGGCTTGCCGGCAGGTTATGTTTTTTCAACACAGGATGCTGGTGGTGATGATAGTGTTGACAGTGACATTAATGCCGGGACGGGAGAATCTGCCGCCCTGGTAATCAGTTCTGGTGTCTATCTTTCCAGTCTTGATGCTGGTGTTTATCAACAGTCTGCGCCGGAAATCAGCATAAAAGGCAATAATGTTGACATCACTGATAATGATAATTCGCCATCGACATTAGACCATACAGATTATGGCTCAGTCGACGCTCAGATTGATTCTGTGATTCATACCTACAAGATTTTTAATGGCAATGGTGCCACGCTAACCTTAAATGGAACTCCCAGGGTTTCCATTTCCGGAACGAATGCAGCAGACTTTCATGTTAAGGTCCAACCATCTGAAACGGTGGCTTCAAATGACAGCACCAGTTTTGATATTCGTTTTATCCCGGCAACTGAAGGTTTGAGATCGGCCACCGTGAGTATTGCCAATACCGACCCTGATGAAAACCCCTTTACCTTTGATATTCGAGGGTTTGGTCTTGCCTCAGAAATTCAGGTTAGTGGAAATGGAAATGTTGTCGCTGATGGCGATATTACTCCTACCGCTTCCGACTTCACCGATTTTGGTTCAGAGGATATTCTTACTGGAACCCAGGCTCAAAGCTTTTCTATTCTTAATACTGGAAACGCAAATCTAATTCTCTCAAACCCATCTACTTATGTGGATGTAACAGGCGCCCATGCTGCTGACTTTACTGTCACAAGTGCACCATCCTCGCCCATTGCCACAAATAACTCAACCACTTTTACAGTCACCTTTAATCCAAATGCGGCAGGGTTAAGAGAGGCAACCCTTTCAATAGCCAATAACGATCTGGATGAAGATCCATATACTTTCTCGATTCAGGGTATTGGTCTGGCAACGCCAGAAATAACTGTTTTGGGCCTTGGTGAATCCATTGCTGATGGAGATAGTTCTCCCATCAACACGGATAATACAGACTTTGGTAGTAAGGATATCCTAACTGCCACACAAGAAAACACCTTTTATATAAAGAATATTGGTAGCGGTTCGCTATCCCTGAGCGGTACTCCTCTAGTTGTTCTCAGTGGTACCCATGCAGGAGATTTCCTGGTTAGCAGTCAACCGGCCGCTGTATCGGTGGCTCCTGGAGATTCGGTTGCCTTTACGGTTACATTTAATCCAACGGCCGTTGGTTTAAGAACAGCCAGCCTAAGTATTGCCAATGACGATGATGATGAAAATCCATTTGATTTTAGTATTCAAGGTACTGGTATTGCTAGTCCTGAAATAAGCATTTTGGGTAATGGTGTATCCGTCGCAAGTGGTGATGTAACACCTTCTGTGGCCGACAGTACAATTTTTGAGGATACCATTGTCGATTCATCAAGCTGGGTAGGCTATACAATTGAGAATACAGGTAGTGCCGTACTAACCCTGACAGGCGGGTCTCCCTATATATCCATTTCTGGTACTCACGCCAGTGATTTTACACTAACCCTCATACCACAACCCACCATTGCTGCCGGCGGCGGATCCACCGACTTTAACATCCGATTTATTCCTGGGGCTGAAGGAGTACGTACCGCCACAATTAGCATTGCCTCTGATGACGATGACGAAAGCCCTTATACCTTTAGCATTAGCGGAACGGGACTTCCCATGCCTTTGCCTGAGTTATTTCTGCTTGAAACTGTCGATCTCAATATTGCATTGCCCGGTGATACCCTGACTTATACAGTTACCTATTCTAATGTGGGTGTGGGTATCGCAAAAAATGTCGTGGTTGATCAAGCCGTTCCAGAAAATGCAACCTATGTAGAAAACTCTGCCGCAGGTACTGGCATGACCATCACATTTCAGCATGTGATCGCCGGTGGATATGACGCCTTGCAAACTGCGCCTGTCACCGACATCAAATATGAAAGAGCCCTTGATCTCGAGACGGGTGAAAACGGAACCATTACCTTTAGGGTGGTCGTTAATTAGCTCCTTGAAAATTCATGCTTTATTCCGAAAAAAGTCAGTTATTCACTGGCTTTTTTTGTTGTTTCATTAGCTCAAGAGGTTGAAATTTCTACCCGCACAAAACAGATATACTGCTGGCTCCCTGAGCCTTCAGGGAAATGAATCAATGTCTTATACAGGGGGAGTAAACATGCCCAAAATTATCACCGTGCTCATGGCAACGCTGTTATGTATTGCAGTTGCAGCACAACCACAGACAGGAGATAAAATGTCAGGCTTTAAGCTTGTTGAAAAACGCTTTGTAAAAGAAGTGGATGCGGAATGTTTGTTGTTTAAACATGAACAATCCGGGGCTCGGTTGCTAAAAATTTCAAATGGCGATTTGAATAAAACCTTCTGTATTACCTTTAAAACTGTTACTGAATCAGATGCTGGAACGCCTCATATTCTGGAACACTCCGTACTGAATGGTTCAAAAAACTTCCCTGTAAAAAGCCCTTTTGATATTTTATCCAAGGGCTCTCTGAAGACTTTTCTCAATGCCATGACAGGCAGCGACATTACGCTATACCCTGTTTCCAGTATGAATGACAAAGATTTTCGCTCGCTCATGCATGTCTATCTTGATGCCGTTTTTAATCCTCTTATTTATGAAGATCCTCGTATCCTGGAACAAGAGGGTTGGCACCACGACCTGGAGCACGCCGACTCAAACCTGACCTACAAGGGTGTGGTTTATAATGAGATGAAGGGAGTTTTTTCAAATCCAACCAGGGAACTGGGCTATTTGGTGGATAGGCAACTTTTTCCTGATACACCATACCGGTTTTTATCTGGTGGATATCCTGCTGCTATTCCCACCTTGACCTACGACAACTTTATTAATTTCCATCGTAAATATTATCACCCTTCCAACTCATACATTTTTCTGTATGGTGATGGTGATACAGAGGCAGAGTTGGCGTTTATTGATGAGCACTACCTCTCAAAATATACTGAATCTGATCAAATTGTTGATATCCCCTTGCAGCCAGCCTTTGAAGCCTTGCGCTCATCTCAAGGTTTTTATTCTGCGATAGAGGGCTCAGAACTGGAAGGGAACAGCTATCTCTCCCTTTCCTTTGTCGTGGGTCTGAGCGCTGATCAACAGCTTGTCCTGGGTCTGAGGGTGCTTACCCAGGCTCTATTTAACAATGAGTCTGCCCCGGTCCGCCTGGCACTCCAGGAAGCAGGAATAGGTAAAGATATCAGCGCTTGGGTGGATGACTTAAAACAGAATGTTTTTCATATCCAGGTTCAAAATGCAAACCCAGATGAGGGAGAAAAATTCAAACGGGTTGTCTTTGAAACCCTTGAAAAAGTAGCCAATGAAGGTCTTGATACGGCTGCCATTACTGGCATTTTGAATCGTATGGAGTTTAATCTCCGTGAAGGGAACACGCCTCACAAAGGGCTGTACTACAACCAAAAAGCGTTGAATAGTTGGTTCTGGGGTGATGAACCCTTTAGTGGCCTGGAATACGAAAAGCCATTGGCGACCTTTAAGCAATCCCTTCCATCGGGTTACCTGGAGAGTCTCATCTCTGAATCTATGATTAATAACCCTCACGCCCTTTTGTTCACCCTAAATCCTAAACCAGGGTTGGAGGGAGAAAACGACAGACAAACCAATGCTGAGCTGGCGACCTATAAAGCAAGTCTCTCACCGGATGAGGTGACTCAGCTGGTTGATCATACGGCTATGTTGGTTGATTATCAAAAATCTGAAGATACACCAGAAGCCCTTGCCACTATCCCCCTTCTAGCCCTTGAGGATATCAATCCCAAAGCTGATTGGTTTATCGCAGATGAATCAAGAGTTTCACGTATCCCTTATTTACACTTCGAAACCTTTACAAATGATATCAGTTATATCCGTCTGTTTTTTGATCTTCGTGTTTTGAGCGAAGAGCAGCTTCCCTATGCTTCTCTTTTGGCCGTCCTGCTGGGTTCAATAGGAACTGATAACTACACCTTTGGTGAGCTTGACAAGGCTCTGGATACGCATCTTGGAGGATTTAACACCTATCTGTCCAGCTATCTCCAAAACCGGGATGATGATCAATTGATACCAAAGTTTGTATTGTCCACCAAGGCGATGACACCTGACCAGGGAAAAGCTTTTGACTTCTCTGAAGAAATCCTGAGACACTCCCAGTTGGATGATGTTGATCGAATTAAGGACGTGGTCACCCGTCACCATTCGCGTTTGTCAGCTAATGTAAAGCGTGATGGTCTTGGTTATGCCAGAACCAGGCTCTTTTCATATACCACCAAAGCAGGGATGTTTAACGAGTTAACTGGTGGGCTGGAATATTATTGGTTCATTTCAGACCTGGTGGAGAATTTTGATGCAAGGCAGGTCGGTCTAATTAATGAATTAAAAATTGTATCAGACCTTCTATTTAACAAAAAGAACCTGATAGCTTCTACAACGTGTTCTGGGGATGCTATTAATGTCTTTAGGTCAGAACTTAAGGGCTTCTCTAAAAGCCTTGGTCGACAGAAGCCAGTTTTTCTGGATTGGGATTTGACAAGTAAGTCCAAAAACGAGGGACTTATGGCTGCTTCTAAAGTTCAGTATGTAGTTCAGGGGGCAGATTTTACCGATCTTGGTTATCGTTGGGATGGTAAAATCCGAGTTCTTAACCAGATTGTTTCCAGGGAATGGCTCAATAATCAAGTCCGTGTCATTGGAGGGGCGTATGGAGGATTTGCGCGATTTGCTCCAACTGGCCAGGTTTACTTTGGGTCTTATCGTGATCCGAATCTTAGCAGCACGCTGGAGAACCATGCCAAGACCCCAAACTTTTTATCAACTCTAGATATTGACCAAAATGAAATGACGCGGTTTATTATTGGGACTATTTCAGGTATGGATCAACCACAAACACAATCACAAAGAGGCAATACTGCCGTGGCACGCTATTTCACCAAGTTGACCCAGGAGCAACTTCAAGCTGAAAGAAATGCAGTTTTAACTACTTCGCTTGAGGATATTAAATCATATGGGAAAATGATTTCAGATATTATAGAAAACAGTCCGCTTTGTGTATATGGAAATGAAGATAAACTAAAACAGAATAAAAATATCTTCGAAAAACTTATTCCTGTCGATTAGGTATTCATTAAAAGGGGCTGGATGTAAAAACCAGTCCCTTTTTTCAATTATAACCCTCAATCTCCATTGTCTCCCCCACCTGATGATCAATCGCCCATATCGAAATCAATGCACAATGATTATATTATTGAGCACATAACAGTGTGCTATGGTTGCTTATTGCTGCGTATGGTTCAAATTTCAACTGGGAAGAATTTTTCTTTACTTCTGTACATCACGACCAGCAACGCGAGAATTAACACCTTCTGGAACAGCAATCCGTACTCGCTATCACCTAACAATCCACATCCACAGTCAGAATTTATTTTAAAACTTATTAGCGCCAAACTAATAGCAACACCCATGAGCGTTAACAGTCCTGTAATTACAATAACTGATCTAAAGGTTTTGCTTTCCCAGATACCGACAGCGATGCTTAACTCAACAAAGACAGCAATCACTCCATAATAGCTCACAAATTCAGGCAACCCCGCTGCATCTGTTATAATTTTATACGGCTCAATACCGTGGTCTATAATCAGCATACCTTTTCTCGCAGCCAGAAAGAAAAACCCAATCGACAGTAACCATCGTAAAAACTCAAGAGCATTTAAACCAAACCGACTTGAATCAAATCCACCCATCATGATATTAGTCTTTATCCAGGTTATTAACAGAGGCGTCAATAGTAGCTTTTGATACGCGATCCTTCAATAGATCTTCGACAGTGACACCTACCAGGAAGTGTTTGTCGGCCTCAAACCACCCACCCTCATGTTTTACATACAGAAAGACCTTGTCTCCGTCATCTTCGCAGAGAAAAGGATACTCTAGCTCCCCCGAGTAAAGCAGCTTTCCGCTTTCTGACGAAATATCATAATAGTATGGAGGCCTTATATCCCCAAAGCGTACAGGCGCCTGAAAAAAGGTCGATATTAAATATCCTTCTTTATGGTATAAAGCATAGGGTACAGAATATGCTCTGTCCTGCAATCTGAGTTCTACCATATCCTTCATCGTCATAACAGCAGGGAACTTTTTATATTTTGGGTTTACAACTTCGAAACTTGAATCAAGTACTGTGATATCCGTATATCTCTCAATTACATACCCCTGGTCATTGTCTATAAGATATAACACTTCATCCCTGGTTATATCAACTGCTTGAGTTAAATATAAACCTTCATATGCTCGTGCATTATCCCCTGTCCTATCAATAATATTTCCTGAATCTATTTCAGTGAGATATTTATCATAAACTGAGAGCGTGTAAGCTTTGTGGTTTATGTAGAGCGGGTCAAAGTTTTTTTTTGCGTTTTTGATTTGGTCTTTAATTGAATTGCTTTTGTATAGATCCAGATAGTATATCAACTCAGGTCTATATGCGCCAGTCGCCACCAACTTGTTTCCCTCAAGCAAAAACATCCTTTCTGCTGTAAGTCCATGTCTTAAAACAGGCCCTTGTATGGCACCTGTTTTTCTCCCTCTTTCAAAAATGTAAAACCGACCATCACTGCCTACCACTGCATAGGCAAATATCTCATCGTTCGCGGTTGCTTCATATACGGTAAAATAATCCGCCTTATGCCGCTTTAAGTTGATTTTTGTGTAGTCGTTAGGGGTTGCCCTGCTTTGTATGTATAAACTGTTTTGGTCTGGTATGATCATCTCCTGTGTGTTTATCGTTATAGCACCACTTTTGAAAACTGGCCACAAACGCTCTCTTGTCTTTTCAGACAACCCTTCTGAGATTGATATGACCTCAAATTGACCAAAAGCAACCATAGCTATAAACAATAACACAACCGTCCCTTTTTTCATGTAAGCACCCAATATTAGGGCGGGTTTTACCCCGCCCTCTTTCATCCTTTTTTAATTAAACAGATCCTTCAACCAGGTAAAATCGAAGCTAATGCCAATATTAACACAATCGGTTGCCCCAACCGGGAGACAATCCGTTTTTGCGGGGTTCCATGTCCCCACATAGATATTAATTCCTGCATTGACATCGGCTGCCGGAGTGGTTGAATCCACATCTCCCGCACTTACCATTCCTACCATCAAAAGCGCCACCAGCCCACTTAAAAGGATATTTCTAAAACGACTCATAATCGTTCCTTTCTTTTTGGGTGAGTTTTATCTAAAGATAAAACTTTACCCTGTTCGCTTTTTGATTATTTACTCCATCATGATTTGTGGAGTCTTGTTTTGCATAAAGAGGCTTTGTGTTTCCTTTTTGGGAAACTCTTCACCATAAACCAACAACTGGTTTGTAGCTACACAACACTCATGTTCTTCCGATAGTTTGTTTGAAGATGGTTGCCTCTCGACGAAGCTATGTTAACCGAAAACTCTCAGAGATGCAAATAAAAACCACAGTTGAGGCTGGGTTTATTTAAATTGCAATATGAATTTAAATAAAGGTGTAGTTTAATCCAAACGCCATGGATTGTTTTATCTGGCGCTTGACAGAAATGTCTTTATCGTAGACCATTTTGAAATTCATGTGCATGCTAATATAATCAGATGCTTTAACAGTCAGTATATTATCCCAATTTACATCTATTTCATCGATCGCCGAAAAAGCAGAAAACAGTTCCAGTTTAGAAACAAAGATTGCCGTCTCCGAGATATTATAGGTCAGGTCAGTGACTGATTCTGCACCAAACTCACTTCGCATGGTTTCAACTGTTGTGGTGGCAGCATCATCAGCATAAGGTGCTGGATAATCAGTTGTAATTGTCTGTTTGAAGGATAAACCTAGTCGTGTTCCCAGCCCATCATTGATAGCATAGCCCGCTCCAAAACTCTCTCTGAAATAGCCTGGATCCATGAAGGTTGATATCTGAAATAATGAGTCCCCACTGTAATCCATACCTGCAGCGAATTGTGTCTCGCCTGTTACCGCTATAAAGGGATTGATTTTTAAACCCTTTTTGTAGGTGAGCACGCTTTCCAGCTTGATTTCATCAGCTGACTTACGCATCTCCTGGTCACCTGTCTTGGTGGCACCATAGAGAAGTTTGCCCGTGTTAGACCAGGTGGTTTTCTCCAGATCCTGCACAAATTTATAATTTAGGTTCATTTGCCAGGCATAAGCATTCTCTCCGCCAGCAGCCCAGTTGTCAAAACCTGTCTGTGTAAGGTTAATGCCGCCTTGTATAGATTTTTGCCAGACAGATGCTTCCGTTTCCTGACCCAAAACCATACTGGCTATTACAACTGTAAGTGTTAGCATCGCTTTCATAATATTTTTCCTGCTATCCTCGTTTCCCTCATTATAAATTCACAATTAATCACGAAAACCCGCTTATTCAAGTCAAAACAGCGTGCTACCACACTGTCTGCAAGGCATTTTATGGTTTGCATTAAATGACCTCCATGGTGAAATTTGCCCTTCATATTGGAGATTATCTTTATGCCTGACAATCAACACTCGATTCGATTACTCCTGGATTTCGACCAGGTTATCTCCTGGCCTGAGACTATACGTGTCACAAAAAAGGCGCTTTCCTTTTTCGACACTCATTTAAAACTCGAGCGTGTATCTATCACACTCAATGACATCCACAACCAGTCGTTTGAGGTTTTCACAAAAGACACCTCGATACCCCATCTCTCATCTGGAGATAAACACCCACTTTCAGGCCTTGTCAGACAAAAGGCCGACACGCCCGTGGAGCCAAGATATATTCACGATATTTCCACTGTTTCCAACCCCAGCTCGGTAGTGAAGGCATTAAGTAGTGCAGGAATTCAAGCCTTTTTTGATGTTCCCCTGGTGATAGGTGATGATTTGGTGGGCTCTCTCAATATTGGGTCTCGTCAACGGGATGGTGTTTCTCCACAGACACAAGAAATCGTCACCCTTCTTTCAGCCAGGCTCTCGCTCGCCCTGTTCCATGCCCGACTACATGGCGACTTGAAACAGAAAGAGGCAGCCTTGGAGGCCAGCGAGAGAGGACACAGAGAACTGATTGATCAGGCGGGTGACATCATTCTCAAGGCGGACTTGAAGGGTCGTATTGTGCAGGCCAATATTGCAGCTACTCGGTTGCTTGGATATACCAACACCGAAATCCTTTCAATGAATTTAACTGAATTGATTGAAGCCGATACCCTTGCCAGGAAACCCTTGCGTTATGACCTCCTTAATGAAGGCTTGAATGTGCTTACCGAGAGAGTTTTTCAAACAAAGGATGGACGCTTTATTCCCATCGAGATGAACTCTAGAAAACTTTCCGATGGTACCCTGATGAGTATCGTTCGTGACTTATCTGAACGTAACAGCACAAACGAACTACTCCTTGATCAAAAAAACCAGATCTCAGCCTTATTGGATGCCACCCCGACCCCCATGTATGCCAAAGATCCAGATGGTCGCTACACGATGCTCAATGATGCTTATCTGAGTTTTTTTGGCAAAACCCGCACTGAAATGCTAGGAAAAACCGTGACTGAAGTCTGGGAGGGTAAAGCATCATCACTTCAGGTTGAGATTGATGACAAAAAACTCTTGAGAAGCAATAAGAAGCAGTCCTATTCTACGGAATTCACAGATGCCTCTGGGCGGATGCGTCAAGTTCTACTGCGTAAAGCACGCTATCTGGATGGCCAGGGGAAACCCGCTGGGTTTGTCGGTACCCTGTTGGACTATACTGACCTCAAGGTGGCTGAAGATCGCTACCGGGCTTTGTTCGCAAATTCACCGGATCCCATTGTTGTCCATGATGGAGCCGTCCTCCTGGGGGCAAATCAGGCTGCAGCCGCATTTTTTAAGACTGAGGATGCTGACAAATACCTAAAGAAGCCCCTTTCTCGGTTTATTCACCCTGATTCAGTCGCCGACGCCAAGAACAGAATCAAAGATTTACTACGCTCAAAAAGCCCAAACAAATTAATGCGGCAGAAGTTTGTTGTTTCTACTGGCGAAGTTCGAGATGTAGAGGCGATGTCTGTTTCGCTTGAGGATGGTGGGCGTCCCATTATTATGACCTCCTTTCGTGATGTGACTGACGAGCATGCAACACGGCAAGCCTTGCTTAACAGTGAAGAGAGATACAGGCGTTCTTTTAATTATTCACCAACGGCTATGGTCCTCCATGATAAGGGGGTTTTATTGGATGCTAATCAGGCTGCCCTGTCTTTTGTTGGTGCAGACAGCTTGGAAGATGTTTTGGGAATAGATCTTTTCTCTCTGGTTCATCCAGACTATCGAAAAGTTTCACGTGAAAGTGTTGAGCGTCTTCTCGAAACAGGAACGCCATCCGAGGGTGTTCGAGAACATAAATACCTCACTCTGGCAGGCGAGGAACGTTGGGTTGAAATAAGCGGTGTTGTAGTAAAACAGGCTGACAAAAACGTAATTCTGCTTTCCTTTAACGATATTCATGATAGAGTGACCGCCCGTGACCAGCTGGATAAAAGCCGTCAACAGCTAGAGGTCATCACGGGTCACTTAACCAGCTCTCTTGTTCTAGTAGACCTGGATCTGTCACTCCTATACGTAAATCAAGCCGCTGCAAAGCTGATGCATGTCAACAGCACAGCTATCCAGGGAGCACCTCTCAAAACAATAGTTCCAGAAGAGTATCTTGCCGTTGGTTTGAAATACCAACAGCGCTTATTAAGGGGCGAGGTTTGCAGCTTCCAACATCACTACCAGTCGAAATCGAAGGGGAGCCTCGTTTTTGTGTTAACCTTGATACCCGTGAAAGCCGAGGATGGAGAGGTTATGGCCTTTTTGGTTCAAGTGGATGATGTGACTGAGATAGAGTCTGCCAGGAAGGAAATCGCTGAAAACAAAGAACTCCTTGAGTTAATTGTTGATACTATTCCCGGGCTCTTTTCATATTCTGATATGAATGAAAAATATCTCTATGTAAACGAAGCTTATGCAGGCTGGTATGGTTATAAAAAGGCTGAGGTCATCGGTAAATCTTTTAATCAAATTATACCCGAAGACACTTATTTGGAGATACAACCTTATCTCTCAAGAATCTCTACAGGGGAACCCCTCTCCTACTCAAGAACTTCAAATGGACCCGATGGTCGAGCTCATGATTTAGATATCCGCTATATTCCACATTTTGATACCGATAAACAGCCCAAAGCCTTTCTAACTTCTCTTCAGGATGTGACTGAACAAAATGAGTATGAGCGGTTTCGTGACTCGCTTCGTCATCTTGCCCGCCAGCTTACCGTTTCTCTGAATCCTAGAGAGGTTGGTGTTATTGCAGCCTCGCTGTTACACAACCTTTTTAAATATGATGCTTTTGCTTTATATCGAATAAATATTGATGAAAACCAGGCCGTGGGATTGTTTGCACAAGATACTTTTACAGGAGAGGACAGACCTGTGGAGGTTGAAACAGAAGTGAACACCTTAAATGCAAAGGATGGCGTGGCAGCCTTTATCCTTCCAACCCCTAGACTGGTTAACCGTAAAGAAGACAACGAGGGGGCTATTGTTGCTCCTTTTGGAGATTCATCAAGACGGAGCCTGTCTCTGGTGTTTGCACCCATTTTTTGGGAAGGAAAGCAAATCGGGTCTTTCACTTTGCAGAGCTATACTGCTGAACATTTTAAAGATGATGATCTGCAAAAGCTGAAGGTTTTTGCCAACCAGATTGGTGGCGCTCTTGTCAGGGCTCAGGCAGATGAGCTTATTCAAGAACAAACCAAGGAGTTAAAAGATAGAGAACGCCAACTTCAAACCAGTATCAAGGAAAAAGAAGTTCTCCTTAAGGAAGTCTATCATCGCACCAAGAATAACATGCAGGTTATCGTTGGCCTGCTTGAGATGCAAGGCATGAAAACAACCAGCGCTGAGATCCAGACGGTTGTGACTGAAATGACCAACCGGATTTATAGCATGAGCATGGTGCATGATCTTTTGTATCGATCCAGAAATCTGGCCGAGATTATGTTGGACACCTATCTTCAAAAGCTGGTTAGTCGCCTCATTCTAGCCTATAAAACCACCCTTGGAGAGATCACGCTTGTGTGTAGTTCTGAGTCAATTCCTATAAATATTCAAACCGCCATCCCTTTGGGGCTCGTCATAAATGAGATCGTCAGTAATGCCTTGAAATATGCCTTCCCTGACCATCGAGATGGAATAATTACTGTCCGGACTCAGGGCTTGGAGGGAACGGGTCTTGCAATAGAAATTGGGGACGATGGCGTTGGTTTAAACCGTGGTGTTGATCTAAGCAGTGCCGATACACTTGGATTGCAAATTATTCGGGATATCGTTGATCTTCAGCTTTTTGGTAAGCTAAAAACTTCATCCAATGACGGGGTAAAGTATTTTATAACAATCCCCAGCCTTAAGTTAGATTAGCAGGCTGAATTAACTGGCGAATCAGCCGGGGTTATAACTTTCTGGGGAAATTTATTTTTATGACAGACCAAACACGTATTCTCCTGGTTGAAGACGAAGTCATCACCGCATCCTCCCTAAAGATGGGTCTTGAGAGCGCCGGCTATAGAGTCTGTCCCCTGGCCACTCGAGGTGACCTGGCTATAAAAATCGCTCTCTCAGAGAAGCCAGATGTCATCCTGATGGATGTCAATCTGGCTGGTAAGCTCAATGGAATCGAAACTGCAAAAGCAATCCTGAAATCACTTCAAACCAAAATCATCTTCCTTACTGGATATCATGATGATGAGATTATTTCACAGATTAACGCATTGAATCCTTTAGGGTATCTCGTAAAACCAGTTAGCGCGGAACGTGTGCGGGACATTCTGGATGAACACTTTTAAACAAACCCTCTGCCACCGCAGGGGAAATCACCCCAACATAAAACGTCTGCTTCTTATTGCACTTGTTGTAGGCTCTGGATGGACTCAGCAACTATTCAATCAAGAGCCGGAAGTCCGGGTTCGAATCATCAACACCCTTGATACACTCAATATTTCTCTCATGGGTGAATGGTCTTTTCGCAACACATCAACTTCAAAAATGACCCTCCCTGTTGATTCTCAGATTCAACTTATCAATCGGGCTGGACAGATATCCGTTTTTGACACCTCAGGTGCCCTGCTAGCTAAAACCCCTTCGTTTATGTTTGGCTCAAACAGCGACACATCCACTATTGGCATCGCATCTGTGCCTTATGGTGTTGGTTGGTGGTGGGCTGGGGTAGAAGATCGGATTTATGAAGGGGCTTTTCACGTATACATCGGAACAAACCAAGAAATGAATGTCGTCGTTCAATTGCCCCTGGAAACCTACCTAAAGGGTGTTGTCCCCTATGAAATTGGTGGCACCTCACCCCTGGAAGCCCTCAAAGCCCAGGCGGTATCTGCCAGATCCGAAGCCATCATCGCTCTGACCTCAAAACTCTATAGTGGAGAGTACTATGATCTCACCTCTGATGTAGAGTGCCAGGTTTTCAGTGGTAATAAAAAACGCACTTATTTATCCGACCAAGCCGTTGATGAAACAGCTGGACTGATCATCAGCGAGGGTGGGCAACCCATGAATGCCTACTACGCCTCAAACTGCGGTGGTCGAGCTGAACTGATCAAGAATGTCTGGCCAGGCCGAAATCGACTTGAGAGCTATCAGGTTTCTCTACCAGACAACGATAGTCGGAAGGGACCCAGCCTGAAGTGGAGCTGGAGAGCCAGGCGTTGGATAAAATCTTCCCCTGATGTGTATTGTAATCCTGACTCAAACACCTTCCTTCCGGGCTGGAGTAAGAAAAATTTTCGCTGGTCTCGTGAATTCAGTAATGCAGAGCTTACTGACATGCTCACAGACGACAAGAAGTTAGGCATGTTTAAAAGAATCAGGGTTTTAAAACGAGGGTCTTCCGGGCGAATCTATAAAGCCCGCCTTGTTTTTGAGAGGGGCAAACTTACCATAGATGGAGAACTCACCCTGCGGCAGCTCTTTAGCCCCTCATTGAGAAGTTCAGCGTTTTATGTAAAGCGAGAGGGGAACAAGATCGTGCTGTATGGCGCTGGCTGGGGACACGGTGTAGGCATGTGTCAGAGTGGCGCCGTTGCCATGGCCACCAAGGGTAGTACATTTGACCAGATTCTTAAACACTATTATTTAAAGGCAGGCCTACTGAATATTTATGGTGACTAAGCCCTGATTCCACGGTTAAGGCTATCTCTTGTTTGATTCATCCTGTAAACTTAGCTTCAACTCTCTCACTTTATCAGAAATCAGAGCATCTTCCTGGCGAGTCAGGTTTCCAGCTGTTTTGAAGAGCAACGCTTCCAGAATACCAATACTGACTGCGGCCGCTTCGAGATTTTTCTCTGCCTTACCCGTCAAAGGGTTGGGGGTTTTTCCCAGCTGAGACCAGGCCCCTGCACTTAATTGATTCACCAGCAAAGAAAATAGCTCATTCGGGTTAATCTTGGTGTTCGGCATTATGGTTCTCACCTTCTCATTTTAAAATATCACTCAGGTCAATACTGTCGTCATCGCGCTCTACTAGCAGAATACCCGACATGGGTACAATGATATATTTCTCATCCTGATACTTAATATCAATGGCGAACTTCTTTAAATACAACGCATAATCCCCTACCTCGATCTCAAGCGGAATATATTTCACCTTGCTGGAGTCTGAAGCCTGCCAGACATCGTCATCGCCTTCCGTGCTGGCCAGGGGTGTCCCCGGTCCTACAGCCACAACATAACCCCCCTGAACTGACTCTTTCTCAGTAACCGTTGGTGGTAAATACAGACCTGACGATGTGCGATCCTGCCCTGAATCGGGGTAGATCAGCACTCGGTCGCCAATCACCTTCAGTTTGTCTAGCTTTTTTTTGCCATGCTGGATTCCCTGCTCTTTTGACCCGATAAACTAATAATTCTTCTCTCAATTGGCGTTAACCTTTTTCTTGTTCATTTTGTGACATGAAACGCACCTGATACCCCGGTTTTTACAAACGAAAAGATTTAAAACAGAAAAACCAATATCCGGTAACCATGAAAACCGATGAAAGCCATGGTTCGATATCTTTCTGGCTAGACTGAGCTGTCCTTCACGCCAGTCGAATTCTCTTAACAACAGCATTTGCCTCGCTTAGTTTGAGGCGAACTATTGAACATATCTGATTGGGAGAAATATATGAGTACACAAGCAACTGGAGCAGAAAACGTTCGCTGGGATTTAAGTGAGCTTTTTTCGGGACTGGATGATCCAAAAATTGACATGGTTTTAAAAGAAAGCCGCCAACAGGCAGAACGTTTCGTCGGACAATATCGTGGGAAGCTAGGTGATCTCACACCCGAAGCGCTGGCGGATGCCTACAATGAACTGGAAGCTATTAGCGGCCCCCTTTATCGACTTGGCATGTTTGTTAATCTTGAATATGCTGTGGACACTGCAAGCGATAAAGTCAAAGCCTTGTTGGGTAAAATTGAGCAATCCTCCTCGACCACCTCAAATCTTCTGGTCTTTTTCTCCCTTGAGTTGGGCAATCTTTCTGAGGGGCAGTTCGCCAAGTTTGAAGGTGCTACAGCCCTGGGAGACTTTGAATATAAAATCGCCAAAATGCGTAAAAACGCCCATTACAATCTCTCGGAAAAAGAGGAGCAGGTCATAAACCTCAAAGACTTGAACGGCAGTAACGCCCATCAAAAACTGTATGGCGAACTCACTGCTTCATTTTCTTTTGAGTTCGAGTTAGATGGTGAAACCAAAACACTTAACGGAGACCAGCTTCGTGCCATGCGACAGCATCCAGATGCCGATGTTCGTCAAAGAGCCATGAAGATGTTTTTCGCCCGCTATGAGGATAATGCCCTGGTCATTAACCACCTCTACAACTCACTGATCAAGGATCATGGTATTGAAGTTGATTTACGGGGTTTTGATCAGCCCATCAGCACCATGAACACACACAACGATTTGAGTGATGCAGCGATTCAGGCTTTGAATGATGTGACAACTGAGTCCTATTCGCTGGTTAATCGTTATTATAAACTGAAAGCTAAAATGCTAGATATGGACGAGATGACCCTGGCTGATATTTATGCCCCATTGCCTCAGTCCTCAAAGGCATATCCCTTCGAAGAAGCCAAGATGTTGGTTTTGGATGGCTTCAAGTCTTTTGATAATGATTTTTATGAAATGGCCAAGGCCATGTTTGACGAGAAGCGTATTGATGCTCCTGTGGAACCCAGTAAACGGGGCGGTGCTTTTTGTGCCAGCTCAACTCCAGACCTAAAACCCTATGTTCTGTTAAACTATACTGGTAAAGTTCGTGATGTTTCCACCATGGCCCATGAACTGGGACACGCCATTCACGCCATGCTTTCCAGTAAACAGAAATTGATGAACTACCATTCCATCTTACCTCTGGCCGAAACTGCCTCCATTTTCTCAGAAATGGTTCTTACTGATTCTCTACTGAAGAAGGAAACTGATGTGGAAGTCAAGAAGTCCATGCTCACAGGAAAACTGGAGGATATTTTTGCCAGTTCACATCGCCAAAACATGTTCAGTAGCTTTGAGGTTGCCTCCCACCGAGCCATCAATGAACAACTGCAGAGCCCTCAGGCACTTTGTGAGCTATATACGGCTGAGCTGGAGAAAATGTTTGGTGATAGTGTGACGATCACACCGGAGTATGCCTGGGAATGGTCCTCCATCCCCCACATTTTTAATGTGCCTTTCTATGTCTATGCCTACAATTTTGGAAACCTGCTGGTCTTTGCGCTGTATCAACAATATCTGGAAGAGGGTGACTCTTTTATTCCCAAATATAAAGAGTTTCTATCAAGGGGTAGCTCAGCCAGTCCGGCTGATTTAACCGCCATCGTTGGTGCAGATATCAAGCACCCCGATTTCTGGCGTAAAAGTCTGAAATATATTGAAACGTTGGTGGATCAACTGGAAACGCTCATAGACTAATTTCAAATTAAATGTTAACCTTACGAAGGTTTAGACTTTCGTAAGGTTTCTTTTTTTGTCGCCATCTCTGGCGATCCCTGTCTTTTTTCCTCGTATTCCCTTTGCCTGGCTCTTATTATTGGCGAAACCTACGAACTGGACCCATATCATGAAGATTAACAATTCAACCAAGTTAGACGCTGTTCTCAATGAAATTGGCGTTCGCTTGACCCAACAACGTCTTCTGGCAAAACTCACCCAGGCTGGACTTGCAGAAAAAGCAGGGGTTTCCAAACGAACAGTAGAGCGAATTGAAGCCGGGAGCTCTATTCAGCTCTCCACGATGATTCAGGTTTTACGCGTGTTTAAGTTGTTGGAACCCTTTGGTCTTGCATTGTCTTTAGGGCAGGTCAAGACTCAACCAGGAGTCCGGTCGAAGACTATTCGCAAAGACAAAAAAACATTACCGGAAAAATCTAAAAGAAGTCATTCCTGGGGATATTAAGTCGGTTTTGTGAAGGGTGGTTAACGCTTTTCTTTTAGGGCTGCTTCTAAGCCTCTGACGCTTTCAGCCTGCAACATATAGCGCATCATACGAAAAGCCACAAATTCCGGGCTGAATAATCTAAGCCCTCTAGCCAGAAAGAAAACGGGCCCCACAAAAAGAAGATTCATAAAAGCCCTGTAAAGGGGAGACACATCCGGAAATCCGGTCATTTTTACAAAACGGCTAGGTAAAACTGGATAGAGTTCCGGGTAGGCTTCTAAAAGTTTGGGAATGCCCTCTTTTCCAAACTCATACTTCTTGGTCAGGCTATCTCGCAAAGAGTTGTGCAGGCAATAGGCCACCGCTTCCGGTGAGAAATGAATCTGGTGTTGTGGCTGGGCACTTATGCGGTGGGCCAAATCTATATCTTCAGCTTCGTGGTGGTCAACATGTTCGGCATATCCACCAAAGGCTTCGAAAATCTTTTTTCGGATTGAAAAATTTGAGGTGTTTACGTAACGCAGGGGTGGTGAATGGTTTGATCCTGTTTGTGCTGCCCAGCGCCGGGTGCTACGATAATCACTATCCAGAAAGCGAAACCAGCGATTCTTTTTTACAAAAGCCGACAAGTAGATTTCACCCATTACGGCAGCAGTGGCTTCGTCTCCATAAGCTTCGAGGTGTCGGTACAATAGTCCGGGGGAAATTTCAAGGGTGCTCTCCAGAAAAAGGATGATCTCATTCTTGGCAGCACCGACACCAAGATTACGGCCCCTGGCTCGATTTGTGGCCTCGTCCACCGAAACAAATTTCAAGTTAAATGAAAATTGATAGTCCCTTAAAACGGCTTCAACTTTTCCTGTTAAACCCTGTAAAACCATGATGACTTCAAACTCAAGATTCTGATGCTCGAGACGCTCGCAATCAGTGAGAATGCGTACACAGGCACCTGGGTCAGCATTGGCAAAAATGACAATGCTCAACTTAGGCCAGGTCAAGGGGTAGCTCCTTTATCCAACCCTGTTTCAGGTAGATATCATAGACCGAGCGCATGACAGCTTTTACACTATGGGTCTTTTCTACCCACGCTCTCCCAGACTTTTTCTTTTGAACAACCAAGTCCTTATCTGAGATCAGTTTCACCAGGTCTTCATAGAGCGATTCCTTGTGGACATTCACAAAAGGATGCGCTCCCAGAAAGGTTTCATATTCTGGCAAGAGATTCGTGCAGCAGGCCAGTCCCATGGAAAAAGATTCCACGGAATTCATGCCATACCCCCAACCACCCAGGTTGGCAACTTGATCGATATAAATGTCACATGCTGCCTTCTTTTTGAGTGTCACATCATGAGGCTCGTTCTCAATCAGGACAAATTCAACGCCATGACTTTTTTCAAGCTTTTTGCAGGCCTCAATGATGATATCTGATCCCTTCCAGTAACGGTCACGCGTAGCGTGACAAATTTTCAAGGGCTCATTGAGCTCATAACGCGGGGAGTGATCGTTCACTTCGAAGGGCAAAAACACATATTCCATGTTGGGGTGTTTCTCCAGGAGGTCCAGTTCGCTTGACGTGTTGATATCCACCAGTTTGTCGATCCATGGAAAAACGCCACGGGTTCGCATGTCCACACCGTGATAATTAGCAATGATATGCTTGCCCTGCTTTTTTAACTCATCAAAGGGCCAGGCTGAGGTCCTCAGAAAACCGTGTCCACCCTCGAGATGATAGATATCATAGTCCAGCAGATCGTGTGCCTTAAAAAACTTCTTCAGCAGGGGTTTCCATATCTGATCCCGCATGCTGAAAAAGAGAGCTCTTTGAAAAGATGGTTTCCATTCCGGAGGATACCCCTGAGCATCCTCATAGAGTTTGCTTTCGTCGCTTATCAGGCTTTTTGTCTTTTTAAAAAACTCTGTTTTGGGCAGGAGCGGCAGATCCAGACAAAGGTCTTCAGGAAATCCCTCTGCTGTGGGAAAAAGCGTCACAAAATTGGCTTGATTCCCCAGCTTGCGATGGGCATCGACAAAGAGTTGGAGCGTCCCTGAGGTGTTTTCAGAGCGTAGATATAAAATTTTTAACGGGCGTCCCATGCGTTCCTTACTATGAGGTGTAAATACAGACGATATTTCTTGTTGGTCAGCGCTCGGTCCTGTTCAACATGTCGGTCAATCATCTTTTCGATCAGTTTAGGTAGACTAAATAACCTTAACACCGTCCAGAATGCAGTATAAGGTAGAATGGTGCTTTTTAATTCGGGATGCTTCTTAAGCAGGGCTGGTAGACCGATACGTCCATATTCTTGAAGTCTGGTTCGGACGCTTTCGTGGGACTCAAGTTTAATCCGCTCCAGGGGTAGGTTTTCAATGAAAACTCGTGTGGAGAAGCCCTTTTGGTCCAGACGATAGGCCAGGTCTAATTCGTGACCACCATAGTGGTCCATGTTTTCGTCAAAACCGCCAACTTCGATGAAAATCGCTTTTTTGAAGACGGTTGCTGCGAACTGGGTGTTTTTTACGGGGAGTCGTCCATCTGTCTCGAAGATCCGACCACTTTGGTCGACCAGAAAGGCCTGGAAGTGGTCTGCTGTGAGCCCGGCTTCTTTTATCAGTAGGTGCTGAGCCACATCAAAAGTGTGCTTTTTAGAAAAGTTGGAAATCTGTGATATGTAGTCTGTTGGAATCTTCAGAAAAACGGACAGTAAAACAATGAATTCACCCTTCGCTTGCTTGACGCCCGTATTTCTAGCACTGGCCGCACCTTGTCGAACATCATTTCTAAAAAGCTTCCAATTATCCGGGGGGGTGGAACTCAACTGCAGTGGCGTAGGTGAACCATCGTCTACAACAACAACTTCCCAGTTATTGTCTGGGGTATTGGCTGACAGTTCATCCAGAATTCTATACAGGTTAACCTGGTCATTATATACCGGGAGAACAATAGAAATGCCGCACTCAGCCATCGGTCAATCAGGCTTTCTTGAAATCAATTGTCGGGTTGCCGTTTTTATTTGTGAAAGCTCTATTATCCCCACCACTTGCAGAACAGGAAAATATGCCAGCACAACCACAAAGGAGATGAGCAGGGCTTGACCTGGAATGAGTTGTGGTAAAAAGAATAGGACTGCAACCAGGATGGCCAGTTTAATTAGCTTGGTTCCTTCATAGGGAATGTGGTAGAATCTTTTTGAAACAAACCACAACAAAAAGGATTGTCCGACATAAGAAGCAAGGGCTGCGATTCCGGCAGATATAAAGCTAAAATTAAAAACACCCATGAGAATCAGGTTGGTGGACAGGTTTATCACCATACCCGTCCCGGTAAAGAGGGGCGCCAGATGGGTTTTCTTTTTTAGATACATGCCCACAACCAGATTGACATAGACCCCCTGAAAGAGATAGGCTAAAAGGATCAAGGGAACGATTCTGAGGCCATCGGCATATTCAGGTGTAATGATGGCCTTCCCGTTGAAGTCCATGGTCAATACAGGCGGAGCCAGCAAGGAGACCAGCAGAAAAACAAAGGAGCCCACAATTACAAAAAGGGTTAATATTTTGGCGAAGGTTTCTCTCGCATTTTCCTGGTCGGATAGAGACAAAAAGAAGGGGTGCCAGGCAAACCGAAAGGCTGTGACCATGAGGGCCATGATCATACCAATTTTATAGCCAGCACTATAGATACCGACTGTGGCCTGGTCAAAAAAATACTTGATCAGAAAACGATCTCCCAGAGCAACCACCATAGCAAAAAGCACGGCTGGAACCGTGGGTAGACCAAACTTCAGCAGGTCTTTCCATATCCTGGTGTTCCAGGTAAAGTTGAGGTTTTTAAAAATGGCTGGAGAGGCAACCAGTAGCTTGATGAGCGAGCTGGAGATATTCGCGACCAACACACCTTTAAGACCCCAACCCCAAAAACCTACCAGTAAAACATTCAGTCCAAGGTTTATCACAACCTCAGAAAAAATAATACTGACATAGCGTAGTGGTTTCTGAATGCTTCGGTAATACAGCACAGGCATAAATGAAAGACCATCGAGCATAAGAATAATAAAGGCGAGAGCAAAAACGCTGGTGGCTGGATCATCACCTAACAGGAGACTTGAAAGAGGCGCTTCCGCCAGAAAAAGGGCCGCAGTAATAATTGCAGTGGATACCAATATGCTGAGATAGACGACACTAAAGATTTCTTGTCGGCGCTTCTGGTCCTTTTCGGGGATAAAAAAGCGCATAAAGCCTGCATCGAGACCATACATATAGACCACGTTCATCAGTGCCAGAAAGGGGTAGATCAGGTTAAGGGCTCCAAATTCCACTGGAGTCATCATGTTGATGTAGAGTGGAAGGAGTAAAAAGGTGATTGCCCGGTTGAAAATATTACCAAGACCGTAGACCAGGGTATTACCGGCCATTTTCTTTATGTTTGCGCCAACTGAGCTCATTCTACAGGACCCCAAACTTCAAAGAGGGGGCGGTACTCAAGAAAATCAACGGGGTAATAGGTCAACATGTTGAGCTTTTTAAGCAGGAGCGGTTCTGATTCAGCCTCGAAGGTCTTTTTTATTTCATAGTTTCTGGCAATACATAAAGAGTCAAACCGAGTAGCCATTTCTCTGGAATTTTCAAAACGCACACTACTGCCTTCAAACCAGAACCGATTTACAACAGCCCAATCTTTACCTGACACCCAGGTCTCTGGAAATTCAAGAGATTTAATTGATCGTCCCGAATAACGTTTCGATGCCCAGACATCCCAACCGGCTCTGAGCCAGTCCGGGTTTTGTCCAGCGTAATAGGGTTGGGTAATAATTCTGCCTTCAGGATTCGACATGTTTTCACCGGCCCAACGAAAAGCCTGTTGCATCACAACCTTATCCTGAAAGTGACCATGTGAGTGAAGCAGTGTGCGTACAAACATGGGTGAAAAAAGAATAATCCCCATGAGTACAAATGCTATCACAGAAATCCTTGCGGAAACACCGCTGGCTAAAAGAGATTTTCTCAGCGAGTAAAAAGCCCTTACAATACCTTCTGCGCCAATCAGAAACATGGCTGGCATAATGGGCATGAGCAGACGTGGTTTAACACCAAAATAGACAACCGAAAGCGAACCCAGAATCACCCAGGGCACAATCAACCATAATACATCACGTCGCTTTTCCTTCCACAATCCGATAATTGCCAGCACGCCAAACATAGCCAGCAGGGGTGAGAAGAAATCCCAGGTAAACAACATGCGGTACATGATTCGAACCATGTTTTTTAAATATACAAAACCGTTAAAAATAAATTGCTCGCTATAATCCAATTGACCATAGCCAATCTGAAATGGATTCCCGAAATGGGAGTAATTAGTGACCAGCTGGATGGATATCCCGGCTAAAAAGCCAAAGAAACCCAACAACCAGAAAGAGGGGTATAGATGGAAGGCCCAAACTCGACGATCTCCAACGAGATAAATAATAAACAGCGGTAAAAAGAAAACGTAATTCCAACGAAAGACAAAAGCCAGTCCCAACATAAAGAAGGATAGAAATAGATCCCGTGGGCTTTGGGTGTCCAGGAATAACAGCATAAGATATATGGCACCCAACAACATGGCCAACGAGCCTGGGTCAGAGGCTGAATTAATACTATTGATAAATGGACTTTCAGCCAGGGAAACAAAGATGGCTGCAATAATCCCCGTCGCTGGATTAAAGATTCTTTTGCCCAATAAATATGTGAAGGCTACAGCGAGAAAAATAAAGAACATCCCGTGCCAGAAAGCCCCTGATTCAGCAGGACTTCCCAGCGCCTTGCTGAGCTGCATAAATGGTATCAAGGTCAGGCTGGTACCAATTGGCCAGATAGGCGTCTTTCCATCAATAAGGTATTCGCCGTTCTCAATTATGCTTTCGGCTCCTGAGAAATAGGCGACTGGATCACCATTATAGAGATAAGGACCTTGAAATTGTAGACGAGGAATTACTGTAATCAGAAACAGTAAAAACAACACGAGATAGTGTTGTTTACGTGTGAATGGTTTTATGACCAGATCGCCCTCCCTGATTCAATCAGAAATTAAGCTCAAAGGTATCACGAAAGACGCCGGCAGCACCGAAATTTTCTTTAAATCGACCCAGGCCAAAATTGGGTTCCATGTTTACAGTGAAAATGCCAAAATCCAAATATTTGAATAAATTCTCATGACACCAGGAAATGATCTCATAAAACAACAGGTTTACGGCTCTCAGGTGCTGGTAGTCCTCGATGTGGCTGATGTAAAAGGCCAGGACGACATCATTGTTTACTGAAAAATTCACCACGCCGGCAATGAGTTTATCTTCCCAGTATGCCCCAAAAAGTCGAATCTGCTCTGGATACAGATCTTTGAGTTGAAGCAGTTCCTCCAGGGTGTGGGTTGGCTGGACATTATGCCGGATTTTCAAGTTCTCCTTTAAGAGGGCATAGAAGGCCGCCCAATCATCAGATTCCTTAATTTTGACTCCCTGTTTGATTGCCTTGCGTACTGCGGTTCTGTGTGAGGCGGCAAATCTTTCCAGGTTTTTCTCAGGAGATGACTCCATGGTAAGCATGGATGAGACATCACGCTTTTTATAGGTGAAGCCATGTTTAATAAGGGAAAAGTCGAGATAATTACTTACTGTATGCTGATAAATTGCCGGAGGCAAGGTCATTTGAATTCTGTTAAATCCAGAGTGTCGGGCATGATCACAAATGGCTTCAACGAAATCATAACTTTCTTGAAAACTCAAATTCTGTTGGACAATGATTCCACCATATGACGAACCCTGGTGACTCACAAGAGACCGGCCATTATCGGCCTGGATATCAACCGCAGGAAAAAGCGCTTTAATTTTTCCACTTTTCTCAATGATCAAACTATGATCATTAAAACGACCCTTGGGATGATAGCCCAGAAATTTACGCTCATGAAACAAGGTGCCATTATTGGCAGTGGCAACAAATTGCTCCCAGACAGGGGTGTCAGACGATGAAAAGACTCTGGTGGAAATTGTCATGTGGAGTTAATTGATCTCCCAGTCTGTTAAAACGTCATCTGCATGAGTGGCGACTTTGACCTTTTCATAAATTTTATCAATAAGGCCGGTTTCATTTATCAGAAATGTTTTTCTAAATGTGCCCATATATTTCCGTCCATACATGGACTTCTCGCCCCAGACTTCATAGTTATTGACCATCTCTTTTTCAACGTCAGCCAACAATGGAAAGTTCAACTCTTGTTTCATGATGAAATTCTGGTGGGATTTTTCGCTATCTATGCTGACGCCGAGTACGGCGATCTTATGTTTTTTGAAAGCCTCGATGTTGTCGCGGAAACTACAGGCTTCTTTGATACAGCCGGGGGTCTGGTCTTTGGGGTAAAAATAGATAACCAGCTTCTGTCCCTTAAAATCGGACAATTGGACAGACTTTCCATCTTGGTCATTGAGTTTGAATTGAGGTGCTTTATCTCCAACACTTAACATGTATAATTCTCCTTGTTTGGTCAGGAACGCATTACGGGGCCAGACAGGCGACGTAAAAGCGCCTTAATCTCAGCGTTAAAAATATCGTCCTCATCCATTTTTATCTTAATGGTCTTACAGGCATGAATCACTGTAGAGTGATCGCGACCACCATAAAACAGACCAATGGATTTGAGTGAATTGTGAGTTAGTTCTTTAGAAAGGTACATGGCTACCTGTCGAGTCAGAGCAACCTCCTGTTTGCGCCCCTTGCCATAGATATCATCCTTTTTAACGCCGAATGATTCAGAACAATTATTTAATACATCTTCCATGCTTACTATTGGCTTGGCCATTTTGCCGGTAAGGTCCATGAGCACCTTATGGGCAAGATTCAGGTTGATGTCGCTTTTAGCTAGAGATGAATATGCCAGCAAGCGAATCAGGGCGCCCTGAAGTTCGCGGATATTGCTCTCTATGTTTGTAGCCAGATATTCGATCACATCATAGGGCATCTCAATACCGCTTTCTTCAGACTTCTGGCGCAGAATGGCTACCCGCGTCTCAAAGTCTGGTGAGGTGATGTCTACCATTAGGCCGGCCAGAAATCTGGAGGTCAGTCTTTTTTGGAGACCAATTTCACCTGGGGGCCGATCTGTGGAAAGAATGATGCGCTTCCCGTTCATGTGTAAATCATTAAAGGTGTGGAAGAATTCTTCCTGGGTTCGTTCTTTCTTTTTAAAGAACTGAACGTCATCTACAATAAGCAGATCCGTTTTTCGATACCTCTGACTAAAGAGACCGGCTTTGTTCTCGCGAATAGCGCTGATAAAATCCATAGTGAATTTTTCAGATGAAATGTACAAGACCCGCTTATTGGGGTTGAATTGATGGTAAGCGTTACCGATGGCATGTATGAGATGTGTTTTTCCCAGCCCGACACCGCCATAAATAACCAGCGGGTTATACATATTGTTGTCGTTGGAGTTGACCACCGCCTCCGCTGCCGCTTTTGCAAACTGATTGTTGGGGCCTTCTACAAAATTTGAAAATGTAAATTGTTCGTTCAGGTTGGTTTCATAGCCCTTGGTTCTGAGTACAGGCTCTTCTGGCTCATAAAAAGGCTCGGGCATGGGAGTATTGGCGTTGTCATCTAATACAATGGAGTATTCAATACGCATGGGGCGTCCACTAACCTCAGCCAGAGTGCTTTGGATGATTTCACCATAGTGGGACTTCATCCAATCATAGAAAAACTGATTAGGGACTTTGAGGGTTAAGACCTCTTGATCTTCAGCTAGTTGTGTCATCGGTTGAAACCAGGTCTGGAATGTTTGATTCGCTACCCGTGTTTCCAGTACAGTCTTTACATTACCCCAAAGCTCGTGGCCCAAAGCTCACCCCAAGATATATTAACAAGTTATCAACATTTATTCGGCTAGGATTTATTCTAATACCGCTGTTAAAGTAAGCGCCGATTTTCCAGTGTAAATGAATATTTACCCAAGAGGTGAATAAGCTTAATGATTCCTGTAGATTGATGGCCTAGCCATCTTTTTTGAAGGGGAATTGCTAGTGGGTGTTGATTCTTAATTCCTTATCAAGGACTCACTTCACCCCTTTTTTGGGTCCAATTAGTCCACATAATTTATTTTAAAAGAACTTGCCTTAAATGGTTTGAAAAATTGATTTTGCTGGTCTCTTTGTTATATTGGTCGGCTTTTAAAAAACATGTTATTTATTGGAGTAATGATTTACAATGAAAAGAACTTATCAACCCAGCCGGCGCAAACGTCGCAACAAGCACGGTTTCCGCGCTCGCATGAAAACGAAGAATG
>JABIFX010000188.1 GCA_018650445.1 Fidelibacterota bacterium | reverse complement strand
TGCTTATTGTGAAATCTATGTACAGAATTTGATCGAAGTGACGCCGCCAAACATCAGCGGTGAATATGAAAATAACATAGATTGGTCCCGAGATGGAACCAATCGAATCGCTTATGATGCCTATGGTGGAGAACTGGGAGCAAATCAAAGCATTTTTGTAATGGATTATCCAAGCGGAACTCCGATAAAAATTTCGTCAAGCCCCAACCCAGGAGAGTATTTCTTTGATCAGTTTCCTGAATGGTCGCCGGATGGAGATAAAATAGTGTGCAGCAGTAGCAACGGATTGGACTTGATAACTGTCGGGAATGGGCATAGAACGACCCTTATCGCAGAGGCTGGATCTACCATGAAGAGCTGGTCGCCGGATGGTCGTTGGCTGATTTACTGGGGTGGATCTGGTGGTAGGGGAGCGACATATGTTTATGACTTTGACACTGATTCTAGTCTGCCACTTTTTGAAAATATGGGGTATGCTGCTTGGTCACCCGACGGCACTCAAATAGCAATAAGCGAAATGGTAGGCCCTGACCAAGCTGGGTCATTTTTCAAAATCATCGATTTTGCCTCAGGTGATACCCTAGCAGCGATTCAGATTAGCAACCCTGGAGATAAGCTGGATTGGTCACCAGATGGAAAGTGGATATCCATGGGATTTGACAACAAAAAGGTGCTAAGTTTGTTCCATATTGAAACAGGGAAGATTCTTACCTTTCAACCTGATCCTCTGACTTGGTGTTGGTGGCCTTCCTGGTCTGAAGATGGAACCATATTGGCTTTTGAGGGACAGGAGGCAGGTGGCGGAGTGCATCTATCTATCTGGGCGATTGAGTTTCCTGTGGAATTGTGAGAAGCATTTAATTAACAGAAGAGCGTGAACTATTTTTAGTGTTTTTGAGAATCATCTCATAACATCGATCCAGCATCCTAGAGGGTATTCAAGGGTTGTTAAGATGTTATTTTTTGCGCTAAACACACACCAAACCCAGTAATAGCCTCATTTACCCGCCTAATTTCAAATCTTTTTCAAAATGGTCACTTTTTAGTCACTGACTCCTCGCTAGGCCTTATATAGCTTAAAAGGCAACGGATTTCTAAGCCGTGGGTCACAGGTTCGAATCCTGTCCGGAGTACATAATTGAGACCAGTTTATCTGGTCTCTTTTTTTACCTACTCCTCACCAATAGAACTGAAGTCAGGTAGTTCAGCTCATGCATTGCAGATTTTCTGATCATATCAGACATAGAAGAGAATCTGAATTATAGACAAAATAGTGATTGCGGAAACTACGCCAATGGCGTATATTGACTTATGATAATTGTTGAGACACCCATATTTACAAAACGAGTATCAGGTATACTGGGTCTTGAAGATTATAGACTTTTACAATCAGAACTAGTTCTTAGGCCTGAGTCCGGCAAAATTATCCCAGGAAGTGGTGGTCTCAGGAAATTGAGGTGGACTGGTTCCGGGCGTGGAAAACGTGGTGGTAGTAGGCTCATTTACTACTACATGCGAGATGACGAAGTTATTCTGATGTTGTTTATCTACGCTAAAAATGAGACTGAAGATTTGACGAAAGATCAAATTAAAGTTCTAAGATCAATCGTTGAAGAGGAGTTAAAATGAAAGAAGACATGTTTGAAGAGTTGAAGAATAGTATCAAGCAGGGAGGAGCAATCCTTCGAGGTGAGGTTGCCCCTAGTCGTTCATTTGATATTGATAATCCAGATGTAAAGGCAATCCGCGAGCAGTATGGTCTTTCTCAAGATAAATTTGCCCAACTGTTGGGTATTAGTGCAGCTACCTTGAGAAATTGGGAACAAGGTAGAAGGCACCCAGAAGGTCCTGCTAGAATTCTATTATCAGTAGCAGCTAAACACCCAGAAGCAATTTTAGATACAGTCCATCAGTGATATGCCGAAAGCTTAGGTTTGTGACAAGCGAATTGTAGTTGAAGTTAAGCATGCCCAAGATGTGCTGGGTCATTTGTAAATCGCCTCAACAATACCACTAAAACCTAGCAATAGCACCATTTGAGCGTTGAAATTCAAAACTTTTCCAAAATGGTGACTTTTTAGTGACCGACACCCTATAAACCCTTATATAGCTCCAATGGCCAAGTATTTCTAATCATTTGGTGCTGAATTATTTGATGCTAAAATAAAAAGGGGGGGACTATAAAGCCCCTCCCCTTTTTTTTAAAACAGCCTAGCAATGTTCGACTATTTATTTATCCTGTTATCTACTGCGTCTCCAGCTAATGCACCAGCCGTACCAGTAATTAGAGTTGTCCCAGTAGTGCTTGTCCCAATGGCAGTTCCCATAGCTGCAAGACCAACGCCTCCTGTTGCCACGCCTACTGCGACTCCACCGATAACCCCAATTGTTTTACCGGGATTGTTTTTCACAGCATTTGCTCCATAACTTGCCGCATCATATAGTTTACCACCTATTGACCCGAGTAAACTCATTTTGAACTCCCTTCTGTTTGTTTGTGGATATATCATACTAAAAGTATACTTAAGCTACAGCTTCTCCCTCAAGACCTCGGTACCAATGAGCAGTTAATACATCCTTTGAGGGAATTTGACTCATCCTTAATTCGTCCCAAAGGGCAGGGTACCAGATTCTATAGAAATTTTTTCCGTACACACCGATTCGCATACAGTATTTGTAATGGTTGAGCAATTGGTCAAGAGAATAAAATGTATGGATCAATTCTGGCTCATTTCCACCACTCCAATACTCTACTCTTAATGGGATCATGATTCGTCTCCTTTTCTGATAGAATAACGATGTATAATAGTACTCTCAAATGTCATGCTTAAGATCTTGAATAGTTTTTAATACATCTTCCTGTAAAGCATAGAGCTCTTCAGCATTGCATTGATAGCCATCGGAGTAAGTGCCAATAAAACTAAAGGCTGTTCCATAACGTTGAAGTTTAAATGGGTTCCCATTATTTCTTGAAAAGGAGACGACTTTGCTTTCTCCGGTCGCAATTCGATCAATAGCGTCTGCAAGTTTTTCTATATCATTCAATGTCTTAAAGTAAATAGGGTCCCATTTTCTTTTCCAAATATTGTAGCCGCCATTCCTATAGTCATACTCGAGCGGGATCCAGTTCACGGTTTTGTAGTGTGTATATAGAATGTTGGGAAGCTCGATCGTCTTTGTTCGAGGTTCTGTCTTTTCCAAGAAAATAGAATAGGCATAGCTGGTTTGTTCCGCCTCTATATCTGGGGGAATATTACCAACAGAGGCGTAAATAGAAATTCCATCAGCATAAAGGTTGATTATTATTTCATCGAGTTGTTGAAACCAGTCAAACTTGTTGACGCTTGAGCCGTTGAGGAGTTGATTTCGAAGATCTCCAACAAGGCTCAAAAAAGAGTAAATAGTATCACGAGCCTTTGAAGGATCAATATCCACATCATAGAAAAAGTCTTGATCTGCGATACGACCTGAAGCGAGATATTCAAACACATCGGACCCATTGGAAACAAGATTAAGTATAGATGGCTCTTCAAGCCCAAACATGAATCTTTCAACCCCAAAAATGTTTAGTGCATTGAATATTTTAATCTTAGTTCGTTTGGATGGGGTTTGTTCACCTGATTCAGTTCGTTGGATGGTCTTTACTGAAACCTCTGATCTCTCTGATACTTGCTCTTGAGTAAGATCTCTTTCTGATCTTTTTCGCACTAAAAATTTGGCTAGTTCTTTTTGGGATCTGTCTTTCGTATTCATCATCTCTCACCTTCCATCAATATGGTAAAACATATTTAATGCTTTTGCAAGACAAAAAAGGACATAAGGGGACAGATAAAGACATTTTATGCTGAATGCCTGTCAAGTTGGGATGCAATCGGGATACCGTGGACTCATGGTTAGCTGATAATATTGTAGAGCAAGGGTTTTAAATCATAGTGCAATTGATTCAATATCAACTGTTCATCATCATACCGGACCTGAAAACCTAAAATACCATCAAAAACACCCCAAATGTTCCCTCAGTGCAAGGATATGTTCCCTGTGTGTTAGTCAAGTTGCTTCCGAATCCTTAAATTTTGATGGAGAGTTAGAGGTCTTTGCTAATAGACAATAAGTGCCTTACATTCAAAGCATACCAAACTGATCTACGAACTGTATTTATTCCTTCTGATTCTCAGTGCTGATTCAATTAAATTTGATGAAGGGGGAAAAATGAAATTTCGAAAAGAGTTTATCGGGATACTGCTGGGAATGATAATTATTCTATCAAGTTGCTACGAGTTCGAATCCATCCAACAACCTGCAACGGCTGATCCCAATAGTAACTTCAATGTTAATGTTTCAATTATTTTCCCAAGCTTAGGGGATAGCACATACCAGGAATCCTTTTATAGTGTTCTCCTGCCATCAGAATGGACCTCTGAAGATTCGTTTCTATTTTCTGGTACCCTAAATGGTGTGTATCACTTTTCCCAGGAGCTTTCAGATATTATGGAGTCGCAAGATCCCGCTCCCGCTGGCTATAACTGGTGGACATACTTGGCCTGTGATACCGTTGATACCACAGCTATAGAGGGCGGTACCCTTTCATTCACCCAATCTATACATTCAGGAGCAACAGCTGGAGTGTATAGTATCGACTATCGGTTAGGTTTTCCGAACGACCCCATTTATAACTACAGTGAAGATAACGATTATCGCATCTGGGTCGGGATAGATACCAGCCCAATTGCTGCAAATCTATATGTGAACCCTTCGGGGAACGATGAAAATTCTGGCTTATCTTCAACAGATCCTTTAAAAACAATTGCCACAGCACTACTGCGTATCGATGCAGATAGCTTGAACAAGCGCAGAATTATCCTTGCAGATGGTGAATATAAAAACAGTAATAATGGTGAGCTCTTCCCCATTTACCTCCCAGAGCATGTGTCTCTGCTTGGCGATTCTAAAATGGGTGTTATTCTAGATGCTGAAGAACAACATATTGTAATTGTATTAGATAGCGTGCAGGCCGACACCATTAGTGATTTAACCATCACCGGAGGTGTTTGTTGTGAATACTGGGACTGGGATGAAGGGTATTGGGAACCAATATATAACGAATATGGTGGTGGTGGGATCTATGCCACCAATTCGCATCTCAACCTTGAAAATGCTATTATTAAGCACAATTCAAATGATGATGGAGGAGGGATAGAAGCCCAGAATGCAAACCTCACCTTGAACTGCGTGGCCATAATTAATAATATCGCTATAAATACTGGAGGTGGCATCAGCGTTAATTATCCTGGTGAATCCAATAGTGAGATGTTTGGACAAATCGCTCTTACGAATTCAATTATTACAGAAAATACTGCTAATGCCGGTAGTGCCATTTCTGCTTACCATACCGATGTAAATTTTCAGTTCAGCACAATCACGGCTAACACGGCCCTGCAAAACGATGGCTATGCAAACAGCGCAGTGAGTCTCTATCGGGGTATCAATCCAGTTTTTGAAAATTGCATTCTTTGGAATAACTCTCAGCAAGAAATATCATATGATTTTTATCCAGACTCCTCTGAAAGTTCAGCCATCTCACTGTCATATTGTGACGTGCAAGGGGGAGAATCGGGCATAAATGTTTACGGTAATAATGTCCAATTGGAATGGTCACTCACAAATATCGATGCAAACCCACTATTCCTGAATCCACTGGAATCTGACTATCACCTGAGCGACTTCAGTCCATGTATCAGTGTGGGATTAGCAACAGATGGTATTGAGGCAGATTACGATGGTTTGCCACGCCCAAGCCCTGTTGGCTCGGATCCCGATATAGGTGCTTACGAAAGTGTCTTGGGCAGCCCTGATTTAGGTCCAGATATCCTTTTCAGTACAGATACGATCAATTTTCATGAAATCTTTCTGGGCTATTCGGACACCCTGACACTCATCCTGGCCAATCGTGGATCTGAAACCTTGTTTATCGATTCGGTAAGGGTCGACCAGCTGGTTTATGGTGTTGAGTGGGACTCTGGAACCATCGGGTCGGGTTCCGATACAAGCATGTCCGTTAGCTTCACACCGACTTTAGAACAAAATTATCCTGCAATAATGACCATTTTTTCAAATGATCCGGACAATGCAGCCGTCAATGTCACGCTTTCAGGTTCTGGGGCGCCTCCACCGTCGATTACGGTTTCACCAAGCTCAATAGAGATTGATCTTGTAGATCTGGATACCATAAGTGTCATGCTTGAAATAGCGAATGACGGAGGGGCTGATCTCGAGTTTGACCTGACACGAGAATATCTTGCGCCTACTGGAAACCATTCTTTGACATTCGATGGTGAGACAGATTACGTAGATCTCGGTAATGATCCATCACTCAATCCAACAGACGCGATAACGGTGAGTGCATGGATTATGCCCTACTCACATGTAGCAGATGGCTATGATATCATTGTCGATAAACCTTGGAGTTCCAGCGTGGCACCCTGGTCCGTTTACTCATTAAAATTATCAAATGATGAATACCCAAGGGCTGGTTTCCAGGTCTCGACAAACTCTGTTTATCATGTAGCGAGGAGTCAAGAGCCTGTCCCCATGTATCAATGGACACATGTGGCTGGCACCTATGATGGTGAAAAGATTTGTTTTTATGAAAATGGTGAACTTAAGAGATTGAATGATAATGCATCAGGACCAATAGACATGGGCTCGATGAACGTATATATGGGCTATCGTTATTACAATTCAAATTCTCTATTTCATGGCAAAATTGCAGAGGTCCGCATATGGAATATTGCACGGACTCAAACAGAGATTCAGTCCGACATGTTCACTCAATTGAGTGGGACCGAAACAGGGCTCGTGGGGTATTGGCCCTTTGATGAAGGGAGTGGGATGATCGTAAATGACCATTCAGAGAATGAGAATACTGGATATCTGCATCAGGTAACTCAATGGCAAATCTCAACATTTGAGCCTTCTCATTGGATTCATATTCCAGTGCAATCAGGAGTAGTTCCTGCAACTTCCACATCCTACCTGGAGATCATTTTTGGGGGAGTGGGGAATCAAAGTTTCAATCATCAGGCGAATATTCGAATTCAATCCAACGATCCAATACTGAGCCTGGTTCAGATTCCTGTAACTCTGAATTATACTTATTTACCGATAACTCATTACAAAGCACTGCCCACTGCATACGAAATCGATCAGAACTACCCCAACCCCTTCAACCCAACCACGACTATTCGATATGATCTTCCAGAAGAATCAAATGTCAAATTGACAGTCTTCGATATTCGGGGTCAACAGGTCTTAACACTCCAAGATAATGTTAAGCCTCCAGGCAATTATGAAGTTAAGTGGAATGGAATGGATCAATCAGGGAAGCAAGTGAGTACAGGTGTGTATTTCTGTCGACTTCAGGCAGGAACGTTTAGCCAGACGATCAAGATGGTTTATTTGCGCTGATCTTAATACAAAATTGGGGATACCCGCGGGATACCGTCTGTTTCACTATCCCGTAACTGACTGACCCATAGCTGCTTACGCAACACAGCCATTTGACTCTTAAGCCGTGGGTCACAGGTTCGAATCCTGTCCGGAGTACATAATGAGGCTTCCTCTTTTTGAGGGAGCCTTTTTGTTTTACTCCCTGCATAAATACGATAGGTATTAGGTAGTTTTGTTAATTGGATGTCTTGACATAGAGTCGATTATTAGCATGGCTGAATTTTTGCGTGACGAATTAGACTGATAAATTGAGAGGGACTCTTAACTTTTAACTATAAAGTTCCGAAATGCTTTGACGACTTGCAGGCTGATGATTTACAAAGATGATATGGATACTGGGCGAAGAAACAGCATGTGCATCAAGTGAAACATTTAAGCTTTGATTAGTGACAAAAGTACTATAAGCTTACAATCAATTACATGGCGAATCGATGAAACGTCTTTGGAAGTAATAATCACTATAATACCAAATCTGGAAAGACTCCTGATTCAGTGTTAAAATCGCCTCGGTTAGTAGTAGGTGAACGATCAAAAGAAACTTCAATTTGAGACAAATGTATTCAAGTCATAGACTATTCAAGTGGAATAGTCATATCAGAAATTCCACAGCCTACTCTGATGGGGATACTGTAGTAGTTAATTCATTTTATAATTTGTATAGCAAATTGAGACTGCTTTTACTGATTGTATACACCCCATTAGCTATTAGTGCACAAACGGCTCAACCAACTCATTATTTGGTTCACAAACAGTGGGGCGTAGCAGAAGGACTGCCAACAAACTCTGTGACCGCACTTGCCCAGACCTCAGATGGCTACCTGTGGTTGGGGACACCAGAGGGGCTTATTCGATTTGATGGATTTCGATTCGAGCACTTTGGTCCCTGGAATATACTTGCATTGAGTGATAGCCATGTGAGTGCTTTATGGGTAGATGCTGACGGAACTCTTTGGGTAGGATTGGATTCGGGAGCCGGAGCGAGGCTTGAAATGGATGGCTCCTGGCATCATCTCAGTGGTAATCAGGCAGCCATCAGGTACTTCACACGAGACAAGCATGACTCAGTTTTGGTGGGAACCGACATTGGCTTTGCCAAAATTATCAGTGATACCATACGCTTTGACTTGACCGGGACGGATACCACCCTGGGATCGGTAACTGGAGTCGCAACGCTGAGATCAGGAGATCTCGTTGGGGCTTTTAGCAAGCGTGGATTGGTCAAGCAATCTGAATTGAAATGGAACCCATTTAAGAGCGTTTCAACAATTCCCACACCTGTATCAGCGGTTTTGGAATTGAACACTGGCGAATTGGCTATTGGAACACCCAGGGGCTTACAAATCATGGATGATACAGGTGGATCTCCTTTTCTGGTAAGCCTGGAATCAGAACGACGATACTCTCCAATCATCACCAGGCTGGTGCAAGACACCCAAAATAATCTATGGATAGGGACACTTTCTTCGGGTCTATATTGCTGGATACCTGATACAGATCAAGCTATCCAAGTACGTCATGTGCCAATAAAAATGGTGCAATCAATGCTCGTTGATCAAGATGGCGCCATTTGGATTGGAAGCGATCAAGCCGGTCTCCTGCGCCTGGAACAGACTGGATTGTTCACACTGGATGAACGAGCCGGTTTGCCAGATTTGCATGTGAGGGCAGTAAGTGTGGATGCAACAGGTCAGCTTTGGGCTGGTACCAATAGTGGTGACCTCCTTCGCTTTAAAGACGATCAGGTTATCGAAAGTCTCCATCTTGACGGTCCAGTTTTGGCGCTCTTTGCCCCAGAAAGTGATATGCAACTGGCCGGTACTGATCAGATGCTCTATCTTCTCAATCAAAAAAGGGATGAGTGGCGAGTTGTAGCAAAAAAAGTTCTCCGAAATCCAGTAGTCTCCTTTTCCAGCCACAAAAACCGAAGTATCATTTTAGCAACTGAAACACAGCTTTTCGTTGCGGAATTGGAACCGGATGCATTGTTTCTCCACGAACTATCAGATCAAGCTCCTGCTCCAATTCGGATGATCAAAACTCTTCCAGATGGCAACATCCTGATTGCCACAGGAAATGGTCTTTATAAACTTATAGATCGACATTTTTTCAGGCTTAGGCTTTCCGAAAAAGACGAAGATGTTGATATTCTTTTTATTCACTACGATGAGGAAATTGGAATATGGTTAGGCACCGCTGGCCAGGGGATGATGATCTGGAAAGCGGGCGAAGAATACCCGCACTGGTTAGGTAGTCGGAGTGGTCTTGTAGACCCTTTTGTATTCAGCATATATGAACAGGCTGGAGGTCAGATATGGTTGTCTGGGTATCGTGGAATATCTTCAACTAGTGACTCACTAATTCATAACAATACTACTAGACAATCAACAATATGGAGAAATTACAGCCAGTCTTCTGGAATGCGTACGCTACAATGTATTTCATCTGGTGGTGGAGCCCTGGCAATAGGCAAACAGGATGAGATCTATTATCCCACATTACGGGGGATCGTTCGCATTGATCCAGAGGTATTGATGGAGCGTGAACTGGAGCCAATCCCAATATTGAACAAATTACTGGTCGGTGACGAATCAGTTGAAATAAATAACACCAGTGCACAGATATTTTCAAGCAACCAGTTTATAGAATTTCATTTTTCGGCTATCGCTTTCAGGACTCCTGATAAACTTCAAATCCGGTATCGGCTCCAGAATTTTGATGATTCCTGGCACCTGACCGAATCACTGACTGAATCCAAAGCCCTTTACATCAATCTTTTACCAGGACGCTACACCTTCCAGTTACAGGCGCGATTCCGAGGTGATGAATGGTCTCAAGCTGAAGTCGATCATGAATTTCAAATTAGGGAACCCTGGTCATCGAGAGTAAACGGGATAATTATTACCCTTCTAATTGCTAGTCTGGTCGGATGGTGGTTAAAGGTCAAAAAGACGCCGACAAAAAAAGAGCCAAAGTACAGCACATCTGCTCTCAGACCAGAAACCAGTGATGCCGTAAAGGTCAAACTTGATAGACTGATCACTGAGGAACAGGTTTACCTCGATGCCAATTTAACCCTACAAAAACTGGCTCAGCGACTCAATATCCATTACAACTATCTATCACGCATTCTGAATGAGGCCTATGGAAAGAGTTATAACGACTTCATAAACGCTCACCGAATCGAGGCTGCAAAACAGCTGCTAACAGATCCGAATGCTACAGGTCGGACCATATTAGACATATTACTTTCGACTGGCTTTTTCACAAAGTCGGTCTTCAATTCAGCCTTTAAAAAAGCCACTGGTATGACACCCACAGAATACAGAAAACGCCATTCCTGATATTACACCACTACAACCAGTTTGAAATGTGTGATATTGAAATTTAGTACTTGTAATGAAGTAGCAAATCTCAATATCGGTCGATTGGGATAGGTCTAAAAATTATGTTAACCCCAGGCAATCAGGAAAGCTCAATTATATACTGATTCTTGATAGCAGCGAAATAGATCGCATCATAAAAGATTTAACGTTAGGGAAGGACAAACTGATCATGAGAAAAAGAATTATCGTACTCCTCATTCTATTGGTAACCTTTGGAGTTGCAGGAGACAAAGTGTTGTTGGATAAGACATTGAAGGTCAAATCAGGAGGAAAACTATCTGTTGACCTAAATACAGGCGGAGATTTGAGCATATCGACCTGGGACAAAAAGAAAATTTATGTGGTCGCAAAAACGGGCTCAGGAGATAAGGACAGCTATCCTGAAATTAACTTTAAAAAAGACGGAGGGGGTGCTTCACTTTCAACCTCCAATAGAAATAATCATAACAATCACTCTAGCCAAATCACGTTTACCGTAATCATCCCTAAGGAGTTCGACCTCGATTTACAATCCATGGGTGGTGACTTTGAGATCTTTAATTTGAAGGGGAGTATTGAAGGTAGAACCATGGGGGGCTCACTGGATCTGGAAAACCTTAAGGGTAATGTCAATCTAACAACAATGGGTGGTAGAATCAGCTTAAAAAATTCAACCCTGGAAGGTAGTGTGAGCACCATGGGAGGGCGTGTATTAATGGAAAACGTCTCCGGTAGTGTAAAAGGTAGTTCCATGGGTGGTGAAGTAATCCGTCGGAACGTCGAAGGTCCAGATGGCAAGATGACAGGTGGTCTGGTTGAAATTTCCTCCATGGGTGGATCAATAAGCGTTGATGATGCGCCTGAAGGAGCTGATGTACATACCATGGGAGGTGCAATCCGAATCAAGCGAGCCAAGCAATTCGTCAAGGCAAAGACTATGGGTGGAAAAATTACAATTGATGAAATTGAGGGCTGGGTAGATGCAACAACAATGGGTGGAGATATCAAAGTTGAGGTGGTAGGCAAAGGTCAAAATGGCAATGCCGATATCAAACTCAGCTCAATGAACGGGGATATAACGCTGACTGTTCCTAAAAAATATGAAATGACTTTTGATCTCGAGATTGTCAATTACAAAAGTAGCTCCGAAAAAGGAAACATAATCAGCGACTTCGAAATGGATATCCTAGAAGAGGATGCATGGCAGGGAGACTCTGGCAATGATCAAAGAAAGTCGGTCACAGGCAAAGGCAGTGTGGGGAGTGGGAAGAACAAGATCAGCATAAAGACCCATAATGGTAACATCGTCATAAAAAAACATTAGAGAAGTTTTAATTATTTTCGGGTCCTGAGTGTGAAAAGAAGTGCACTCGGATAGATAGCCCTGGATGAGGATCTAGGGCTATTATTTAGTTTTGAAAACTACGCGGGGATGCATATCAAAGGTGAATTAGCGGTTAAGATACGTTCCCCCATCGAGTATAAAGAAATCAAACAGGATGGATATTCTAATCATTATTTTGTTTCAGGGGACACAACATGAGATCTATAATTCAATTATTAATAGTGCTTTTTGCCGTAGCTTCAGTTTGTTCTAACCTATTCAGTCAAACCAACAAAAGGGATTTTGATTGGAATGAATATCACAAAAAGGCAACTAATTTGAGTAACCTTCAATTTTCGCCTGATGGGAATCATATACTTTACTCTACAAGAAATGCAGATTTTGATGAAAATAAATGGGATAGAAAATATCATTTCATGAACATCTTAAATACCAAAGATTCCATTTTGCAATTTGATCAAGAAGGTGTTAGAGGAATTAAATGGTCTCCTTCCGGAAAATACTTGTCTTTTTTAGCTTCTAAAGATGGCAAAAGCCAAATATTTATTCAAAAAATATCAACGGGAAAGGCAAAAGCAATTAGTAATCATTCTACAAGTATTTCAAGTTTTTATTGGAGTCATGATGAATCTAAAATAGCTTTTATTTCAAAAGATCCTGATATTGAAAAAAAGGAGTCTGAAAAATTTATTACAGCATTTGAAGTCGGACCACAAGGCTATCTAAGTGACCATCAATACTTACCCTCTCACCTGTATATACTAGATATCATGAATGAAAAAATAGAACGATTAACAAAAGGTGATTGGACTATTAGCTCTGGAATAAGCTGGTCACTAAATGATGAAAAACTTGTATTTACTAAAAAAGCAGATGCTTATTGGTCTCGCTGGAATGAATCTGAAATTGTGCTTTATGATTTAACATATAATGCTTTAACTCCTCTTAACAAAAACAGCGAATACGAATTTGGGCCCGAATTTACGCCAAAGAATAATCACCTTTTATATTGGTATAAAACGGATAAAAATCCAGCAGGTGTAACGGATTTGTATATAAGAGATGACAATGGAATCTCACTAAACCTTAGCTCCTCATTAGACAGAAACATAACGTCATATAAATGGCTCAGTTCCAACAATGAAATTCTTGCTTATGGCGATGATGGTACCACAGATGGTGTTTGGATTATTTCTCTTGAAGGCAAAATTAGAAAAGCATCGTTCAGCAATTCTTTTGTAATCTCAAGTTTAACTATAAATAAAAAGG
>JABIFX010000013.1 GCA_018650445.1 Fidelibacterota bacterium | reverse complement strand
TTAGAAGTTAGAAGTATCGAGTTATAATGAATACGGAAGTAGAGAATAAAATATGATTGAAAAAGCATTCAAAAGCTCTGTTCGTAAGCTTCGTATTTTTCGTTGTAAAAATAAAAGTTCTCTCAGCATTTCACAGAGGAGCGGGTGTGAGTAGTAAGATGACTTATATAAAAATTCTTTTATCTCTATTAATTTTTGGAAGTGTCTCGGCTGGTGTTATCAAACCACAAGACGCCAAAAAGAGCCGTGATATCCTGATTGTTTCGGGAAATCGCAGCTCTTACTACACCCTTGATGGTGAATCTCTTATTTATAAAGTCAATGGTCCCCAGCGGATAAAAATTTATTCCCGTGCTGTCCTCAGTAGTAAAAAAGGCAAGTCAAAATCATTCGGTTTTGAAGTACAGTTAAATGGGAATCAACCACTCCAGGTGAATCATCAGCAAAAATATAGTAAAGGTGTCAAATCACCCCAGCATCCCAATCATTACTTTAGCAAATCAGCCATCGATTATATCAGCATTCCGTCTGGTGTTAACCAGGTCACCATTCGACCCAAGAAACGGGGAGAGCGCATATTGGTGCGTGTCCTCGAGGACAAGAAGGCACCGAGAGGGAAGAAGAAGCGGGTCGATGCACTTTCAGAGGAAGCACCTATCAAGCTCATTTCCAAAGGTAAGCGGCTCAGCTATTACGCCATGACCAAAGACCACCCACTCTTTGTGACCATGGAAGGACCGGTTAATCTGGAGATAACCAGTCGCCTGGGATTTGGTCCCCAGATGGGGCGTGAGGAAGACTATCGTATCCAGATTCTTGATAATGGCAAAGTAGTGGGTACTTATTATTTTTCAACGGATCGTTCTGAAGTGACTACGGTTGAAGGTCACAATGAACTTGTTCCCGGTAGCTGGCGCAGTTGTGATGTCAAGCTGGGCAAGGGTATGCACGAAATTAAACTCAGGCTAATGGATAAGGACCGTCAAGTCTATATCAAGTTAAATCAGATTATTGGAGGCTAGTGCGACGTTTACTTCTTATAGCACTCCTGTTTGGGCAATTATTCTCACAAAGCTTTGTGCAGCGCTTGGCTGCTCCTGTATTTTATGAACTTGCTGTTCAACCGAATTTTCAGAGCAATCCCCTCAATCTCTCCTCAGTAGAAATTATAAAAGCAGCTCAGGATTCTGAATATCTCGATGGTATCGCCTACTCATCCAGTAATGTGGTCTCATTCTCTGGAAAACTGAACTATTCGCCACGCCTGTTTGCTGGGCGGAAGACAAGATTCAATCTTCAGCTGAACCATCATTATTACCATGATATTCCTGAGCGAAGCTATCAGAGCTATTCGTTGGGTGTTCGTCAATCGCTTGGTAAATATCGTTACCTCAATCTGGGGTACTGGATATTACCAGAGTACTATTTAAGAAATTATCGCTATCAGGATATCAGAACACTGAGAACCAACCGGGAAAGCTGCAAATTTGGCACGGACAGATTCTGGCTGGGACTTAAGCATCGAATTACTAAAAGAAATACTATCGAATATCGACTGACGCTCAGGAATGAAATATATCAGGCTCCTTTTTCACAATATGATATGCGTATGCTTGAAGGTGATCTCAAGTTGAATCTGGGTCAGTTCAATAGCCTCACTCTCAACACGGAGCTCCAATATGGGGTCGCTGATAACGACAATGACTATGATGCGCTGGACCGATCATATAAATATTTGAACATTCGACCATCCCTGACAATCAGATTGCCCGGGAATCATCGTATCCGTCTGGCTACTCGCTATGATCAGCGGGTTTATCACAGTGAACAAAATGATGATCCTCTCCATGCTAGTCGCTATCAGGATGAGTACCGTTTTGATTTCTCAATCTTGCCAAAACTTGATGGACCATTAATTGTTGAGCCTTTTGCAGGCTATCGCGAGCGTAGTGTGGACTCAAGTGATCCAAAGGTTCGCGATCTCAAATCCTTCTCAAGATACTGGTTTGGCGTCCGCTTTGGATTCAAATCCGTTATAGACATGTACTTTTAATTTTATGAAATGATGAGTTACGTTAAGCATATGAAAAGAATAATTCTATCCGCATCTGTATTAATCCTGATACTCTTGCTGACGGCCTGTTTAAAACCTGATCCAATCGATACTGCCTTTGCCAGTGATGTCTACCTCATGGATGTCTTGGAGACCGGAGCATATGCCCGGGATGTCTATGTCGTAGATGAAACCATTTTTGTAGCGGCCTCTCAAATCGGGAACCAGATCTGGCAGGAACAGTCCGATGGAACCGTAGAAAAGATATTTGAGCACAAATTCAGTGGCAATCCTGCTCTGCGAGCCATTGTAGAACCTGAAACTCGTCTGATGTTCACCTTTGACCGAACTCAGGGTTTTTATAAAAAGCTATCGCCCGCTTGGGATGGCTTTGATTCGGTCTATATCCATCACAAAACCTGGATTGAAACTTCAGAGTCAGGTTTATTCGGATCAGGCAGTAATGAAGATTTTGCAGTCCGAAAAATGAACGACAGTTTAGTTGCCCTATATGTCATCG
>JABIFX010000014.1 GCA_018650445.1 Fidelibacterota bacterium | reverse complement strand
GTTGACCTGGATTGATTGAAAACTATTTACACCAATTTCAGCTAGCCTGTTTGCGATATGACTAGTGAGTTCATCACTACCATATTTCTCGCCAGCTATCTCTAAATAATTCATGTTTACTCCTTTCGTGATCATGATTGGTTCCATAGTTTTCTTATTCCAGAAAAGGCACCCACCACGGTGTTTAGTGGCAGGTACCATTATTGGTTTATTTGTTGTGTTCTTTTACTCGACGTAGGACTTCGTCGTAATCTGATTTTGGAAAATGGGCACTCAATCCTATATGAATTTCTTCATGTTGACTGTTATCTCCAGGATAAAATATCCCAACGCCTATGTTCCAATTGTCATCTAGATCTGGACGCTGACAGATTGAACGCTCAGAAAGAGAATCGTCTTCCTCTACATCAGAATTAATTATCCTTAGGAATGATTGTGTTTCCTCAGAGTCGTAGAATGCTAGAAATACTCTATCATTTTCATCTGACTCACAAGCATTCACCATTTTGATTCCCGCTTCCCATATTTCTTTGACAAGCTCATATATTTTCACATCTACTTCACCGTTATCAATTCCAATACTCAGATGTTTAGTAGCATGGTTACACTTAAACATATATTTTTTCCTCTTTTGCTATTTCTAATTTTAAATAAAGGGCACCCCGTTGTAATGAGGTGCCGTATTAACTAACTATTGAGTTCTTTGGGGTGCAGGTTGATTTAAGTGGAGACCATCTTTTCCGATCTCCATCCAATTAATTGTTATTAGAAGTCTAAAGCATCAAACTTGATATTTTCAAGTCTCTCTTTATTCTTCGCTTCAAGATCGGGAAGCTTGGCTTCTAAAGCCTCGCGGGTTCCCTTCAGCTTTGGAGCTTCTTCTTCAATCTTCTCTTTTTCCTTAAGAATCTCGTCCTTTCTAACGAGACTGGTTGAGGTTTCATTTTCTTGTTTCAAATCCTCATATCTCTGTTTGAGATATGCGCTACGTTTTTGTACTCTTTTCATGCCACTGTCACAACCAGCAAGAGTACCTATGAGTTTTGGACTTACACGTGGAGGTGTGCTACCATCATACTCATTTTTCTTATTGCCATTCTGGTCGTTACCAGACCCTTGTGATCCCTGATCTTCACCAGGTGTTTCAACTTGAGGAATCGTTTCTTTAATCATTTACTTTTTCTCCTATTCCTGCACCCTATTGTCAAAGAACCATTTGAAAGGTTAGACTCGCATCAGGTAGTTTCTAATTCTAGGTGCTTAAGAAGCTTACGTATTAAGCCTCCACCTTTGGTAGAGTGACCATAGATGTGTTCATGTGCAGCTTGGGTAGATATTCGAAGTTGCTTACCGATTTCTACAAACGATAGCCGTTTCGTAAACCATAGCTTGAATACACTTTGTTGTTTTGGAGTACACTGAGAGGCGACAATTCTCTTAAGCTTCGGTATATACTGTGAGAAGTTTTCAGTGAAATAATACTGGTTCGAGATATACTCTGATAGGGACTCTTTGACTCCATCCTCTTCAAATACCTGAATTGATGTTGTCTCTCGGTTAGAATACGTGGTTTTATATCCCTTGTTCTCAAACAAGTAGGTTTCCACTGATTCACAGATTTCTTTACATTCATTTTTCAAAGAACATGATTGACACAGACGCATTGGATTTTCTCCTGCGTAGTGCCAAAGGCCTTTGGCTGGTTGGGGGGTTACCCGCTAGCCGGTTTTCAAACTGGGACAAACAAAAAACCCAGCTGTGTGCGCTAGGTTTAATGTGAGAATTTATGAGGTTTTAAGTACTCCTCTGAACTACGGAGTAGTTGATAGGAGTTAAGCTTATATACTTGTTATTTAGGTGGTTATGGAAACCGGCTGAGCTTGGGGCTCAGTAATTAAACAATTACACTTGTATTAGTTCATTTAGTGGGATATGGTCGTAATTCTATGTCGTGCTCATCACTGATAGAGAAGGTTTCACTGCCACTTCGAACTAAATCAATTCTTAAGCACTTATTTACCTGGGACTGTGCATCCCACTTCTTTTGTACATTGTCTTTATTAATCCAGCTAGCTGTAAACCGTGATTTCAGAATCTTTTCGGAACAACCTTTAAGAATCTGAGCTTTGTAATCAGAAGATATCTCTTCACTCGCATTTAGTTGGGATCTATTATTTTGATCACACCATGCAATCCAGTATAAAAAATCAAATGGGGAGTTTTGAACTGTTATTGGATCTTTCCCATTCACAATAATCTGATTCTGATGTTTACGCTTCTCAGCATTCTTAGGTATTAGAATTATTTGTTTCTCAGTTTTCATATCTGGGACAGCATCATTCTTATCCTTGTACACTCTCTCAGAAATGGTATTCTTATCATCGGTCTGAATTTCAAAGGCACTATCTTTTCCACGACTGGGTGCGCCCGGAAAAACAGCTGGATTCGCAAATCTATTTACAATTTTTGCTCTAATTATTTCTGGGTCCACAGTATCCTGATCTATCTGATCCATAAGTATTCTTTGAGGGAGGGATAAATCCCCAACTAACCTATAAAGCCATTCTTGCTTATTCCGATTCATAGGTACATTAAAATCGATTTCTCTTGTCGAAGTATTCCCTGAAAGGTCGAGTAAAAGTGTATAAGAAGAATGGATAACCTGGAGACAGCCTATGATGTCGTAATGAGTCTTTCGAAATGTTATTGATTTCAAATTACTCAAGATTTTGTCTTTTAATTCCCCGTCGCTAAAACTGGACAAAATGAGATCTCTTAGCATCCCATGATTTTCTAATAGTATTTCGGAAGCCCGTCTTAGGTTCTTACTGGAGACCAGGATATCATTATTATCTATTTGGTCTTTAAATTCAACAAATGTTGTGACTTTATCAAATCCAAGTTGGAATATAGATGCCAGAAACTCTGGTAAAAATTGGATGATCTTGATATAGTTTTTCTTATTGAAAAGGAAAGCCCCATCAAACGGGAACTTTATCACTTGACCAGATCGATCTACCCTATCAAAGAATGTATCTTTTTTAGATTCAAAATCTCCATTGGGAAAATATTCGTCTTTTACTTCCTCAGATATCTGTATTGAATTTGATCGGCAGTAGTCAAGTGTCTGTTGTGAATATTTCATAGCGTACTCACAAACTCACTGTAGCATTTCTATTAGCATTGTTTTGAATAATCATTTATGGGTATAGCTGAGGTTAAGCAATCGCAATCCATTTTATAACAATCACGTTAATTCTAGAATCACTCCATGTTGAAACCACTAAATCAAACCCGGTTGAACTTAAATTTTCTGAGTATACATCGAATATCGTGTTACCTCTACTATCAGAATCCAAAGCTACAATCGATGGTATTATCTCAGATACTCCTTCCAGTTCTTTTTCAAATTTAATTGAGATGGTGGAATTTCTGGTGCTATCTCCCTTAGGGTTAATAAGGATCTCATCCTTCTTAAGCTTTTCCTCTCCCGATGCAAGAATCCTTCCCGAAGAACTCTCTAGTGCTTCAAGACGATGCTCTAATTCTTTGCACCAACCAATAACATCTAACACTGATTTTGGCTTGTCACTCACATGAGCCTCCAATTGGGTTTATTTCTTCATTTATCTATCCGGTTTCTTCCAAAATAGCAAGGTATTATATCCATTCAACTGTGAAATGTATCCAGTTAATGCATAGTTAAAGAAAAGGACCTGATTTGATCCTAATCTTTATGCTTCAGAGCTTTTCTACAGCCTTTTTGATGTCTTCATCTAGTACGGCGGCGTAAACACTCGTGGTTTGAGGGTTTGAATGTCCCAATTGCAGCTGAACTAACCTAAGATTCTGCGATATCCGGTACAAATTCGTGGCGTAGGTGTGTCTGCAGCTATGAATACTGTATCTTGCAGGTAATCCAGCTCGTTTTGCCCACTTTTTAAACACCTTTTGAATGGCAGTAGGGAACATGTGATCCTGACGTTGTGAAGGGAACAGGAAAACACTGTCACATCTACGGTAACCCAGATACTCCTGGATCAGTGTCTTTAAGCTAGAGCTAAATTTCACTTCCCGAAGTCGATTACCCTTCCCGTGACGAACAATTAAAGAGTTACCACCGCGTTTTAAGTCGATGTCTTCTACTTTTAAGGTGGATATCTCAGAAACCCGTAATCCGGTACCAAGTGCAAGCTCTATTATACAATGATCTCTCACTGGTACTTGATGAGCCTTGGATTTAGCTATTATAACTGCTGCTTCTAGTATCTTACGAAGAGCTTTGACTTCCGCCTCACTCATAAACTTCTCAAAAGTCATGATCCACTGCGGATTCATAGCAAGCCCTGATCTGAGAAGCTGTAGAAACCATCACCTATTACAAGATGATCGAGTAGTGAGACATCAATAGCCTCAAGAGCTGTCGCAAGCTTCTTTGTCAATGCACGATCTGAGTTGCTTGGCATCGTCTCTCCTGAAGGGTGGTTGTGACCTACTATAACCGCGCCAGCTTCTAAAGCGAGTAAACGCTTCACAATCTCTCTTGGAAATACTGCTGCCGTTGCGAGACTACCTGAGCTGATCACTTCAGTTTCGATGATCTGATTTTGGGCGTTCATAAACACGACACAGAAGTGTTCCTGATCCTTCGGATAAGCATCCAGGAAAGATCTGAGATGTTCAGCAGAAGCTCCAGCTGATTTTAATTGTTCACCAGCCTGTTTTTGAAACCGTCTTGCATATTCCTCCCTGATAACATTATCAGGAATGTCCTTAATCTGTGAATCCATAGTAAGGATCTCCTTTCTAGTATTCTTATTCCAGATTTTGCCAGATTTTGTGGTATAAGAATTATATGAGGTTCATTCTGATCTTCATAAATCATCAAAAAGGAAGGAGTAAATAGAATGGATCTAAGCAGGTTCATGTTCCCGGTCGAGGAACGACCAATAGCTATCCATGATGGGATTCAAGACATCATGGATATTGACAATCGAAACACGTTTTTGTCAGCAGACTACAAAGCTCTGGTTCGGGCTGATACAAACGAACCAATAAGTATTGTCCGTAACACTTATCAGGTAGTACCAAATAGTGTTCTGATTAATCAACTCATGCAGGAACTCGTGGGAATGGAAACGCCCTTTGTGGTGGAACCATCACATAGCTTTGTGATGAATAATAAGATGAGACTCCAGATCAAGTTCCCTGAGCTTGTAGTGCATGACGATGACTCAGACATTGCTCTGAGCTTGTATCTGCATAACAGCTATGATGGATCGGAAGGTGTTCGTGCTTTCTTTGGTGCTATCCGTGACATCTGTACGAACGGTATGGTATTCGGGAAATCCATTGCGAAAGCCTATCACAGGCACACAAGTGGTTTTGAGCTCGGAAAGATTAGCGAATCTCTATCAGAGATCACTGAACTCATGCCAAGTATCCAAGCACGGATCAATGTGCTCATTGGCACTGATCCAGATGACGATCTCTATGAATCCATCGAAAAGCAGCTTGGCAAACGGATGCTAAAACAGGTTCATGAAAGTACCCAAGAGCATCCATCAAAGTGGGACGTTCTGAATGCTATAACCTACATCATTTCACATGTCATGGATCAACGTATGCAAGCCCGCTATCAACTGGCTGCCTCAAGGGTGTTTGCATTATGAGTATTGTTCAAATCTTACTCGAAACTGGTCACATCAATTACACAATATTAACAAATGAAAGGAACTGTATCTATGTTCAAGATACCTAACATCGTAATCAAGGTAGTGAAGGAAGTTGTGAAAGTCCTCGTCGGAGTAAAATGAAAAACACCCGCATTAACAAAATTGTAAGCCATGCTTCAAAAATCATCCGTGCGCTGATGAAGGAGTGGTTTGGTGAACAAGAAAAGGAGAAGCCGGATGAC
>JABIFX010000110.1 GCA_018650445.1 Fidelibacterota bacterium | reverse complement strand
TGCTATTCTTAGCATAGTATGCCATAATAGTGATGGAAAGAATTGAGGGGCCAGACGCGAGACGCTAAACTCAGTATGTGTTTTATCCAGTGGGATAGTCAGCTAAAGCATGTTGCCATTTATCAACATATCGCTTTATCATTGTTCATTTTATAACTCGATTTGGCTGGCGAATATATGTTACTATATATATTTGAACAAGCAGTCATTTCATATTAGCATCACATGCTAGAAGGGTTGCACATCCATAAATCCTGAGATCCAGATTATCCTAAATTCAACGTAATCGACTGACATACTGCGCATTGCAGTGATTGAATGAAGACCCAATAAAATTCTCAAATGGATAGTTTGCTATTCTCCAGATGATCATTACCCTGCAAAACTCATTTGTTCTTTATCCCTCACCGTGATATCAATCATCCATATGCATATATGATATTATTTATCTTCTTTTACATATACTCGAACACTATCATGCACGCAATCAATTGAAAACCCACTTTAGGAGGGGATTATGAATATTTCGCTACAAAAATTAATGGTTCCAGTTGCACTGGTCCTTTTATTTGGAACCACATCATTGGAAGCCAGGAGTTTCCGTGTAAATCAATTACCCAATGGTAGCTCAGTCGGCTGTGGTGGCTGTCATGTCAGTCCATCCGGAGGTGGTGCCAGGAACGCGTTTGGATCTGAGGTCGAGAGTTCATTTCTTGATGGAGGTAACGTCAATTGGGTCACCAATTTAGCTTTAGTTGATTCTGATGGTGATGGGTTCACCAATGGACACGAGCTGGAAGATCCCTTTGGATTGTGGTCAAGCGGCGATGACAACCCCGGAAACTCAGCTTTTGTTACCAATCCGGGTTCCAACTCTGATGTACCTAGCGGTGAAGCTGCCAAATTCTCCCTGCATATGAATATCACTGGAATGTCACCGCATACAGGTCAATATTTTGAAATTAGTGTGGTTGATGTTGTAACCGACTCCGTTGTGGCCAGTGAGGAAATAGCCAGCATCGTTGATCCCGATTTTGAGTATGTATTCATGCATGCCCTCGACGCCGGAGCTTCCTACAATATTGACATGTGGGCTGATCTCAATGCCAACGGTAGTTATGATGCCCCCCCCACCGATCATTCCTGGCGAGTTGAGTTAATTAATGTTTCAGACAATACTTCACAAGCTTTCCAGCATAACACTGATTTTACTGATCTTGGAGGAACTGTAGCCATAGATTCGGACAATTTCCAACCACAAGATTTCGTGCTCTATGAAAATTACCCCAATCCGTTTAATCCTGAAACCAGCATACGCTTCGAGCTGGCTTCCCCAGGACATGTCAATCTGGATATCTTCAATATTCGCGGAGAACAGGTTGCTCAGTTGATTTCCAGTGAGCTCAACTCTGGAGCGCACCAGGTACAGTGGTCAGCTAAAGATCTGGCAGGTAATGATCTTCCAACTGGGATCTATATCTATACTTTGAGAAGTGGTGCACAGTCCCAATCCAAGCGGATGATGCTACTGAAGTAGCGCTGAATTTATAGCCCTTACCGGGCTCAGAAATATGCAAACGCCCCTGATCAATTCAGGGGCGTTTCGTATTAAACATGTCTTCACATCTGCTCACCTCTCCACACCGTACAAATAATCACCCCAATCCACCCTCCTTTCTATAAGCTGTTGATCAACAAGCAATTATGGATAAATTAATCACCCATCTTGTTCGGTTATAATAAACTAATAAGCATCTGAGGTTTGCATGGTGTCCAAACAAACCATTCTCCATTATCGATATATGACTCTCGTCTATCTCGCATTATTCATTTGCCTGAACCTGAGCACTTGTTCATTCTATTACCCTACAGATTCCAATCCCACAAAGGGTACAAATTCAAAGACATGGTACCAGGATGAAGTCTTCCAAAACCTGCTGAATAAACAGACCAATTCAACTGAATCAGCACAAAATAGTGCTCGCCTGCTGGTGAATGGGATCAATAGTTTTCCTCGACGATATGAAAATATGAGTACGGCTCAATTTATTTTTGTCAAAACCTTTTTGTTTACAGATGATGAAGCAGGACGTCGTATGGCTGCTGTGCTTTCAGAACGTGCCCGTGCTGGTATTCCGGTGGTAGTTCAATATGATGTAAAGGGTTCCATAGAATCTGTTGATGTTCTCGTGGATATGGCTCAACATATTAATCTGGGGTTGCCGCTGGGTGAAAAGAACATCATCCATGAAATGAGAGCAGCTGGTGTCATCATCGTGCCTAGCAACTCACCCAGCCGACCTTACGAGATGGATGAATGGGCCGATAATATTCAAAGGTTAGTTGAGAATCCTGTTGCAGCTCTTAAACGCTCAGGTGAATCATTGATCCTGTATGACTATTGCGATCATGAGAAATATTTTATCACAGGACACACTGGGGGTAGCATCCGCGCCATCGTAGGAGGTATGAATATAGCCGGTGAGTACGCCCTGGGCGGTGTGGGCGGTCGTCAGGATTCGATCAGTGGTAAAGTTGGCTGGCATGACGTTGACGTGGAAATTCAAGGTCCGGCAGCCATGGAAATCTATCAGGAATTTTTAAGAGATATGCAGGTGCATACTGGGCGAGACCTGCCAGCTGCCCTGCTGGGAGTAAAAGAAGCATTTAGCCAAAACCAAAATGTCATCCAGGATAGTGCCAAAGTCCGTTTGGTGGTGCATCATCCCCTTACTGATCGTAAGCGTGATGTTGAGGAATTGTATCGTGTGCTACTACTCGCAACACCTCCCCGGGAACCTGTTTTTATTGCAACTGCATATTTTGCACCCTCTAAACGGATTAGAGATGCCATCATTGCCCATACAAAACGTGGTGGGAGTGTTACGGTGCTGACCAACTCCATTGAGTCAAACAATCACCCTATTCTTTCTGTCGCCGCAAATTATGCAGCCCTTGAAATAATGCAGGAAACAGACCAGTTCTATCTGTATGAATGGATTCCAAGACCTGAAGCAGGTGAGCAGACCATGCATCAGAAGCTTGCATCTTTTGGTCACCATGGACCCGTTATCATTGGTTCTTTCAATCTGGATGCCCAGAGTGCCATCCATAATACCGAATCCGTAGTACTGATAGATGATCTGGCACTCAGACAGGAGATTGATCAACTGACTGATACATATTTAAGCCCATCATATTCAAAACAGATACTTAGAAATGATCTTGAAACCCTGCCCATTTTGAATCAGATACATTCATTTCTCACCCATGAGTTCGCCTGGTATTGGTTGTAGAGCAGTTTGCATATCATCTGACCCATCACTGTTCTTATCATAACATGTGGGCATGAATAAATCGAATCCTGTATAATTGTTTTGTACATTTAATTAATATAATGCCCTGATTGACAGTTAGTTATAGTATTGTATTCATGTTAATATTTTGGATAAATCTCTAGAAGCAATTTAACCCATCAGCCGAAAATCAGGGTTCATTTACCAAACAATTCTTCGTTTCTCCTGATAATATTTGTAAACTTGCTGTACTAACAGGGGAACACTATAATGACTCAAGCAAAACACATTCTGAACTTATTCCTAATCTTGTTTTTTAGCTTCACTAGCATTCAAGGCGCTACCGTTTATCTCGTCCTGGGTTCGGATACTGCCATCTGGGATGGTATGTCTGTCAATCGTTATCATAACACCTATAATCAGGCACTCTACACAGATCCATCAATGAATGCTTATGAAGTCATGGATCCGGCCTTTCGGTCACAATTTGTTGATTCATATGGCCAGACCATGAAAATGACCTGGTGGATGATGGCCGGAAACATTTTCCGCTATGCCACCAATACCAATTTTCCGGTTCCCAATATCATGACCCTCTATCTGATGCAAAAATATCATGGTGAAAATGTTCTCATCAATGGGGATGAGTTGTCCCTGCATTACCACACCTTTTTCTGGTCAGATTATGACCAGGATGGCATGTATTTCTGGAACCAATCACTTACCTTTGGTGAATCCCGAGATGATTTTGATGTGACGCTTGCTCAATTCCTGCTGGAAGAGGATGTTTTCCCTGTCTCATTTCGTAGTGGCTGGCATTTTATGGATAATGAGTGGCAACACTATCTGAATGAGCTACTCCCCTACAGTATGCATAATGCCTGGCCAGCCAATCGCGTCGACCAGGAAGAACCTTTGGACAATACTTATAACTGGTCTGAGTCTCCCTCCACCTTTGTACCCTTTCGCCCTGACCTTGATAATTACATGGTGCCTGGCGATGGTCCGGGCTGGAACGTCCGCTCCGTCTCTTTTTGGCAAGTGGCAAATTCCAACATCATGAACTCTATTTTTGAAGCAGCCAGCAACGGCACAGATCAAGTTGCCTGCATCTGGGCTCACCTGCCTGAAACCGATTTCCCAGAAAAGATGGCCACCATGGATCAAATGGCCCATGCAGCTGCTGATATGTATCCTGATGTGGACTTTCGTTATTGTACGGCTATTGAAGCCATGCAACTCTGGCGAGGAACCGCTGATGTGACACCACCTGAGGTCAGCATCGTTAGTCAGGGTTCGGAAGACAATCTCTTCTATAATATTTCCTCAAATGAACCCCTTTTTATGCCCCAGCCCTTTGTCGCCATCAAATACAAGGATGAAAGTTACCACAAACTCGAATGCATCCAGCAAACTGACCTGTCGTGGAACACTGAAATCATCCCCTATCCTTCAGAATTGGCAAAACTGGGTGTAGCCGCCACAGATACATCAGGAAATCTCACAACGGAATTTGTCAAGCTCATTCCAGATGACATCTACATGGACAATGAAGATCTCGGCTATACTGAATTATCAGGAACCTGGAGTAATACTGACAATGCAGCCTGGGGAGTTGATGCTCGCACAGCCACAATCAATCAAAGCAACCCGGTTCACGTCTCCTGGGCTCCGAACGTCCAGGAAGCATCCCTTTATCACCTATTCATTCAGGTTCCGGCATCAAACTCATCAGCTTTTCCACTACAGGCTGTTATTCATTCCAGTACGGCAATTGACACATTGGAGCTGGAGGCACCCTTGCCTGCCCATGAATGGATCTATCTGGCAACGATTCCCCTTGATGCTGGACAAACCGACGTGCTTGAGCTCATGAGCGACATCTCAGAACCAGTCACTGGCGCAAATCTGACTGTGGATGTCATCAAACTCTCAGCAAGAGTTCGTGATAGAGACATTCATCTCTCCAGTCAAGCGCTAAACTTTGGAGAGATCAGTTTGGATCGTACAGCCACTCAAAACCTGAGGATCAGCAATCATGGAACTGAAGTCATGACCATTCACAATTTTGAAAGTACGAACGGTTATGCTGGTTATGAAATCGCTCTACCCTATCAACTTGCAGGAATGTCTGAAATAGACCTCGAGCTTAGCCTCCACCCCTTAGATCTGGGTCCACTTGAGGACACTCTCAGGATAAGCTGTGATGATCCCATGCACCCTGAGATGGAGATTATCATTACAGCAAATGTGCAATACCCATTTTACGTTGTGGATAATGAACAGAGTGATGTCTATAGTGAATTTGGTGAATGGTTTACCAGTGTGGCGCAGGCCTGGGGACCATCCAGTAGATATGCCTGGCTCAATTCAGGCGCTTCAGCATCCTTTCGGCTGGAACCCGAAGATGCCGGCTACTATGAGGTCTTCGAGATCGTTCCAACTACCATAAATTCCAGCGATAATGCCCTCTACATTCTAAAAATTAATGGAGCACCTGTTGATTCGGTTTTTCTTGATCAGAATGCTGGCAGTGGTAGCTGGGTAAGTGTAGGCAACTTCTATCTACCAGAGGATACTCCCATTTATCTGGAAGTCCATGACACTGGTAACAGTACTGTTGCAGGCGTCCTCAGAGCTGATGCAGTCAAGCTTCAAATGCTTGATCCAAGTGGTATAGAAGCGGATGAAGCTCACCAAAACCCACACACTTTCCAACTAAATCAGAATTTTCCCAATCCCTTTAATCCTACGACGACCATAGGCTACCAAATTCCATATGACTCGAAAATCAAGCTCACCATATTTGACATTCGTGGACAGGAGATTGTAACCCTGGCAGATGGGTATCAAAGTATGGGTCACCACGAGCTTCAGTGGTCAGGCATGAACCAGGCGGGACAAACTGTGAGTACGGGTGTTTATTTTTGTCGTCTGATCAGTGACAATTCTCAGCAAACCATTAAAATGCTTTATTTAAGATGAGTCAAATGAAATCCATTAACCCGGCTACTGGCAAATTAATCGGTGAATATCCAGTTTATTCTAATGATGAGACTACGGATATTATCTCGAAAACTCAGGAG
>JABIFX010000015.1 GCA_018650445.1 Fidelibacterota bacterium | reverse complement strand
GCTGGAGCATATAGCAAAACGATTAAGATGCTCTATCTCAAGTAATAAGCAGCCCCAGAACCTTGTTAAAAAGCCCCTGACCTCAAAACTCAGGGGCTTTTTATACACGAGTTTCCTATCCAACTCCCGCAACACGCAAAAAGCGCAGATTAACGCGTGACCGGTATGTTACCGGTATGTTGTGTCTGTAAGTGTAGTAATAACAACGCGAGGAAATTGATTAAGAGTCAACTGCTCTACCAATTGAGCCAGCGGTGCAGTCAATCGGTACTCTCTTGTGCGCCGAATTTTCTTTTTGTGTCGCCCTTCGACAGGCCTGTGCTGAGCTTGTCGAAGTGCTCAGTGTGACACGCTTAGAAAACACCTCTTAATGACGCAGAAGCGGCGTGAATATAGTCGGCAAGCCAGGGCTTGTCAATGTGAGGAATACCGACTAAAACAGGTTTCAGAATTGCTCGGAGTCATCGGTGTGTCACACTTCCCTTCGACCCTGCTCAGGGCAAGCTAGCTCAGCATGACACACCCATAATACCAATGCTACCTAAAAATTAGACGACCAGCTTTGCCATGAAATCCCGAGCACTGACCTGCTCACAGGCAAAGATCAAATCCTTGACCTCCTGCATTCGCTCAGCACTTAGGCTTGCTTCAGCTAAACCATTGAACTTGTTGGTCAGATCATCCATGGTCATGGGCTGACGCGGATCACCTTTGGGATACTCCATGTATTCCTCAAACTGACGACCATCGTTTGTGGTCACAACAACCCTGGAAGGTTGCTTGGCCGGAAACATGGCCTCGAACTCCAGCGAAGGCTCACCCACGATCTTGTCGATTACTTCAAAGATCCTGGGATCATTCAGCTTCTCATCCGAAAAGGAAGCTGTCGTGATCTTTTTGTCCACGATGGCTGCTGCCATACAATAAGGCAATGAATGGTCCGCTGTCTCCCGAGATTCAGGACGATACTTCGTAGGATCAAATAGAATGTCATAGGCCTGAGCAAAAGCCGTGACCTTGACCTCTTTGATATCCGTATAATCCAGATCATTGTTGACCATGGCATTCAAAGCACAGGATATATGTGTATGGGTCAAAGCTTCAGTTGGAAAAGCCTTCATACCACATTCCAGAATCTTATAGCTCTCACCTAAACCACCAACCAGAGCATCAACATCCCAGGCCCAGGAGGACACACCATCGCGTCCTTCCATATCCGTTGGCTTCATGGTTTCATCTTTGGCATTCCAACCCACAAAAGCGTCCATAAAGCCCTCTTTGCCTTCAAAGACTTTCTCTGTCCCTGAGTAACCCTTCTGGGCTAACAAGGCAGCAAAGACACCTGATTGTGTGGCCATGGGGTCCACTGTATTTTTCATCATGGTCAATTTGCCCGCTGTGGGACAACCAATGGTATGATTGTGACAACCATTGATGCCAATGGCCATTACCATTTCATCAACACTAAGCCCAAGGACCTTACCTGCCACGATGGGTGATACAAACTGGGTCAGTGTGGCATGATGCCATTTGCGTTCCCGGACACCCGGTTTGGCAAACAGACACATGCGCATTTCGAATTCATAGGCCAGAACGATGGCTACAATGACATCCTTCATAGAGGCATCCACTTTCTCCGCCATGGAAAAGGCTGCCGGCATGATGTCACTGGGATGACTGGGATCGTCTTTCCAATAGATGTCATTGAAGTCCAGAGCCCGAATCATCAATGAATTGACCAAAGCCGTACTCACCGCAGGCATTTTGTCACCAAAACCCAAAACAGTGGATTCACCTACTCCACCCATTTCCTGATAGATCTCCAGCATGGATTTGACATCATGGGTACCCATACTACCATAGGCACAACCAATGGAATCATAGAGATAACGTTTTACCTCATAAATGACCTCCTCTGGAAGGTCCTCGTATTTCAAACCGACGGCAAACTCAGCCATCTGTCTTGCGATTGATTTCTCCAATTCATTCTCCTTAAAATCCCAGTGTGTCATACTGAGCTTGTCGAAGTACGACACACTGGTTTATTCTTATGTCTTTAAATACTCAGCCTTCGCGCCCTTCGACAGGCTCAGAGAGACGCTTCGGCATACACGCTTGGGAACACACAATTAGTGTAATCCGTAGCTATTTAAAGTTTTGCAATGATGGCATCTGCCATTTCTGTGGTTGAGGCTGCGCCTTTTTCAACCACGTCTGCTCTACCGGTCATCTTAGCCATATCATAGGTCTGTACCTTGCCTTCAGCAACCACAGTAGCAACGGCAATACGGATCTTGGTGGCAATGGCTTGCTCATCAATAAAATCCAACATCATACAGGCTGATTCAACCATGGCAATGGGATTCACAATAGACACGGGATAATCCGCATACTTCGGTGCGCTACCATGGGTAGGCTCGAAGACACCAATTCCCGTCTCCGGATTATATTGAGCACTACAAGCGAAACCCAATCCACCGATCAAGCCTGCAAATCCATCAGAAACGATATCACCGAACATATTTCCGGCCACGATGACGCCATAATTTTCAGGATTCTTGGTCAACCACATCATCTGAGCATCAATATTGGTGTTCCACAATTCAATATTGGGGAAGTCAGCTTTCTGGATCTGCTGAGCCATCTTGTACATCATACCAGATGTTTCACGGATCACATTGGGTTTTTCACAAACCGTTACTGATTTATAATCATATTTCCTGGCATGTTCAAAGGCAGCTCTGAGAATTCTCTCTGTGGCCTTCTTGGTGAAGATACGCGTTGAGACTGAAACTTCTTCTACTGGAGTATCACCAAAGTTCGATACAAATTTTGGATGGGTCATCAAAGCTTCATGAACCTGTTCAGGTGGGTTGCTCCATTCTACGCCACCATAAAGACCTTCTGTATTCTGACGGAAAATAGCCACATCAACACCTGGTTCATCCACGCCACCATCAGCAGCTCTGCGAATAAAGTTCAAGGGATTACCCTTATAGGTGCGACAGGGACGCAAACAGATATCCAGACCGAAGTGCTGTCTTAACCCCACAATGGGACTTGAATAGACCAGACTCTTAGCTTGTAATTTTGGATCTAATTCATCAAATGCTTCATCCTTGGGTTTAGATGTAATGGCACCAAACAGTCCAATTTTGTGCTCAGCCAAGAGATCCAGGGTACGCTGAGGTAATGGATTACCCTCGCTGCGCCAGAATTCCCAACCAATGTCACCTTCAACATAATTTGCTTCAAAGCCGGCGGCTTCAAGCACGCGGATGGTTTCGTCTAAAACCGGTTTCCCAATGCCATCACCTGGCATGCTTACTATTGTTCTCTTTGACACTTCCTTTTCTCCTTTATTAAGTAAAAATTAATTCTTCACTTTTCAATTTTTAAACAAGCTTCGCAGTTAATTTTAAGATATCGGATATATTATCTAAAATAGATGCACCTGTTTTACTCAATGCTTCTCTTGTTTGATGTCCGCCGGGGATAAGAACACAATCCACTCCAATAGCTTCTGCCACTTCGAAGTCATGCTCCGTATCTCCAACAAATAGCACGTCCTCTGGAGCAAAAGCCAATTCCGACATCCATTGAATTGCGTTTTCCACCTTGCTGTGGGCATAATGATTATTCAAACCCACAATTTTCAAAAATTGCTTGGTGAGTCCAAAGTGAGCCACAAGCTCATCCAGTGTATTTTGCTTATATGCAGACAAGATCGAGTGACTTACTCTCAAGGAACTGAGTTTCAGCAAGACTTCCTTTACACCAGCATGAAGATCGACTTCAAACTTATGCTGCTCATAGCCATCTATGAACTCTGTACCAACCACCTCAAATGATTCATCTACAAAATCAAATCCCAGACGACGGTAATAATCAATGACAGGAAACCCAAATATCTTTTGGTATTGGTCATGATCTATGGTGGGCATATCCCGCTTCGCCAGGGTCGCGTTGATCACCATAACTGCCATGTGGGAATCGTTCAGCAGGGTGCCATTCCAGTCCCATATGATATGCTTATAGGGAAAATTAGACATTATTCCCAACCATCCATAAATATTGCTATGGGTTTGTCACACCAAGGTTCTCGAAGTGCGACATATAATAAAAAACCTTCTCCTTCGAGAGCCTCAGGATGACGGTTTTGTGTCTGTGCCCGTAAATATTGATTTCTGATATAAAACAACTTCATTCAGCCTACTCCGTCATCTGTGCTTTGAACTCAATGATGACAGCAGCCCGCTCAAATGCCAAACCGAGCGCTTCGCGGATGGAAGCTTCAATCTCGCTCTTCTTTTCACAATCCGCTGGTACGGGAAGTTCAAAAAGGATGGACTCAACCGGGTTTTCACCAACAATCCGTAAATCCTGAACGGTGAACTGTTCATTAAAGATCGATATGGCCTTCTCTATGATTTCGCGAACCTTGTTTACATCTTTTCCAGCGACAGCCACTGGATCAATATGGGTTACGATCTGGGCATTTAGCTCATGAGCCAGTTTGTGTTCAACATTATCAGCAATATTGTGGGAAATTGATGGTGTTGTTGCTTCATCAATCTCAACATGTAGAGAGATAAAGCTCTGATCGCCATAATTATGAACGACGACATCATGGACCTGCCGTGCACCAGGAACCGTGAGGGTCAGGGCGGTAATTTCCTGAATAAACTCTGCTGTAGCCGGTTTGCCCAGTAAATCATCAATGGCTTCGCGAGCTATTTCGTAGGCGGCATGAAGAATCATGATAGCCACACCAACACCCATGATTCCATCTACATAGGGTACACCAAAATATGCCCCCACCAGCGCTGCAATCACCAGTAAAGTAGTATAGACATCACTCTTATGATGAACTGCATCGCCCCGCAAGGCATCAGAATCTATAAGATCACCAAGCTGGTAGGCAAAGTAGGCCATCCAGGCCTTACCCACTGCAGTCAGCGAGACAACCCCGATCACCAGCCAATTAATCTTTGATACATCGATGTCCGCTTCAGAGAAGAACAGCCGATCCACAGCACCCTTGAAAAACTCCAAAGACACCACTGCCATAAGAATGGCTATAGTCAGGGTCGCTATGGTTTCAGCACGACCATGTCCAAAGGGATGTTCCTTATCAGCAGGTTTCTGGGCAACCCTAAATCCAAAAATGACCACAATGGAGGTGGCCACATCGGATAGTGTATGGAAGGCATCTGCGATCAGCGCAATACTGCTTACCATCCATCCAAAAATCAACTTGATGACAAAAAGAACAAAGTTCCCAATAATGGAAACCCACCCCTCCAACATACCTACATGACCACGATAAGCTGTTGTCCCAGGCTCAATACCTTTTGGAGTGGTTGTACGAATGAGGAAGTTAGTAAAACCCATATACTAGAGACGTTCCTTGACCCAGTTTTCCAGACCATTTGTCAGGACCAACTCTTGAGCTGCGGCTCCAACCGGACTGAGTGAATAGACTTTATCATTATAATTCAGGGTGGCGCTCTGAAAATCGATGGTAGCCTTAATACCTGTGGGGACAGTCAATGCATCACGGCCATGGGCATCGAGAAGATCCTGTACCAATTCAGGGGCTTCCAGGACCATAAAACCATTATTAATGGCATTACGTTTATAGGTTTCACTGAATGAACCCGCCAATACCAGAGAGATACCTCGATACTTCAGTGCCGTTGCAGCCTGTTCACGAGAGCTGCCCGTTCCAAAATTAAAACCACCTACCAGAAAATCACCCTTCTCAACCATATTCACAAAAGCGGTGTCATAGTTTTCCATGACTACACCTGCCTGTTGCTCAGGAGTGAAATCATCGATATAGGTGTATTTCCCAGGGAAAATACCATCGGTATTCAGATTATCCTGATGACAAAACAGAATATTGCCAGTCAACTCCTTTGGAAAGCCATCAAGAATACTCACGGCGACAGTGTCCGCAGCAGCTTTCTTGTTGGTTTTAATATCACCGACGGGCTTGGCATCGTCATATGCATATGGTGAAACCACTTGACCAGCAACGGCAGAAGCCGCTACTACTGCAGGCGATGCGAGATAAGCCTTGGCACTCTTGGCACCCATGCGGCCCTTGAAATTTCGATTTGTGGCGGATATTCCCACTTCATTTTCATCCAGTAATCCTACACCTAACCCAATACAGGGTCCACAACCAGGAGGAAGTGGTCTTGCTCCAGCATCTACCAGAGTTTGCCAGTCTCCCCTGCTTTCGCTCTCCGCCTGAACTTCACTTGAGGCGGCAGCAATGTAGAATTCTACATGGTCTGCTACTTTTTTACCCTTAATCGTCTTGGCGGCTTCAGCTAAATCTTCTACGCGACTGTTGACGCAGGAAACCAGATAGGCTTTGTGAATCTTGAGCCCCTGTTTCTCCATCGTCTTGGCAGTTGTCATGGTCTTCACATTATCCGGACCAGAAACATTGGGTTCCACAGTAGCCAAATCCAGTACCAACTCTTTGGCGTAAAAGGCATCTGGATCTGCATAAGGTGCTGTTTGCTTAAGTTTTGAAATGCGACCATAATTCATGCGGGGGGAATCACCATCCCTGGCATCAGCATCTGATTCTACACCAGAGAGACCTCTTTTTTCCACTGTCAAAGCACGGGCTTCCAGCCAATCGAATGTCACATTATCAATGGGGAATACACCAGCCAGGGCACCCCATTCAGTAGTCATGTTGGCGATAGTCAATCGTTGATCAATGGAGAGTGAGTCCAGACCATCACCCTCAAACTCGATGGCGTGATTCAACACTTCATCATGATTGAATAACCCAGCCAGAGTAATAATCACATCCTTGCCTGTGACACCGGGTCGCAATAGACCCTTCAGCTCAACTTTGGCTACAGGCGGTACTTGCCACCAGGTTCTACCGGTGGCCCAGATTGCTGCTGCGTCTGTTCTTACGATGGGCGTTCCCAGCACACCTAGTCCCCCATACATGTTGGAATGACTATCAGAGGCCACCATCATAACGCCCGGCCAGGCATAGCCTTCTTCACACATGATCTGGTGACCAATACCCCGGCCAGCCGGGTAAAAATCAACACCCATTTCTTTGGCAAAGGCTTCGATACCTGCATATTTCTTGAGGTTGGCTTCGCTGGTATCTTGAACATTGTGGTCCAGCGCATAAACAGGCTGTCTGGGATTGGCCACTTTTGTGGCACCAATAGCCTTGAATTTATTCATCACGGCGCCGGTATTATCATGAGTCATCACATGAGCTGGTGAGATAGATAGAAAATCACCACTCCTCACTACATGTCCCTGCTCCAGATCAACGGCATATTTCTGAGCAATTTTTTCAATCAAATTTTGTGACATATCAACTTCCTCTGTTATTAATAATCAACCAGTGTAATCCGTAATGGCAATAATTAGCTCCCGCTTTACCATTTTGCCTAATTCCTGGTTAAAAGTCTTTACTTGATCTCAACCTTGACGGGCATGATCATCTGGATTTGTCCACCTTCGATGATAGGAATCAAATCATCGATTCTGAGCGTTTCCAGGACACTACTGGATACAAGATCCACTTGAGCTCCCCTATCAAACAAGGTCTTAAAGTCTGTCTTTTTTTTCAACGAGGGTAATTCTACAATTTCTACCTCACCCTCGATGCCTGCGGCTTTTTTGGCTAGTTCGATGGCATCGTAGTAGCCACCGATCTCATCTATCAGACCATATTGTTTGGCATCGGTCCCTGTCCAAACCCGACCCAGAGCCAGGCTATCCAGTGCTTCCATATCATTCAATGCTTCACGACCCTTGACAACCCGTTCCTTGAATTTCATGTAAATGTCATTGATAGATTCCAGCATCAATACATTTTCCTCTTCAGTGGCCAGACGGCTCCCGCTTATAAAGTCTGAATTTTTGCCCATTTTGATGCCTTCTACATGCACACCAAAACGCTCCATCAGCTGGGAGAAATTCAGACGTAGACCTATAACACCAATTGAGCCGGTAATGGTAGAGGGGTAAGCAATAATGCTATCAGCCTGACAGGCTATATAATAGCCTCCTGAGGCGGCTACATCGGACATAGAAGCAATAAATGGTTTAATATTGGCGGAGTCTGTCTCAGTGGTTTTAAGAATCTCGCGCCACATAATATCAGACGCCAGAGCCGAGCCACCGCCACTATCTATACGTAAAACAATGGCTTTGATACTTTCATCTTCACGGGCAGTTTTAATTGCTTCGGCAATGGTTTTATCACCCATGGTAGTTGATCCAGAGGGTCCTCTCTGGCTTTTACCTGAAACGATACCACCTACTGCATAAATCACTGCGATCTTGTCGCTGGCCTTATCATCCCGCCAGGCATATTGATACTCAGGTATTTCAGCTCTCGTCTTTACCTTGACAATATCTATCTCACCATCATTCAGTTCATCAACGTATTCATCGAATTCGTCAGGATACATGGTTCCAGTAATGAGTCCAGCCTCTTGAGCTGCCGATGCGAGCATATAAGGTCCATTGTCCACAACCTCGCGAGTTCTTTCCTGTTCCCAATCTTTTCCTTCAGCAATACCCGCAATAAACTCAGAATAGACACCTTCCAACAGTTGAGAGTAATTTTTACGCATGGCCTCAGACATTTTATCATTGAGATAGGGATCTGCAGCCGTCTTATAAGGACTCACCCTCCAGACTTCAGGAACAATTGAAAGGGTATCCAGCAAGCCTCTGAAAAAGGTTACTTCCATAGCCAGACCGCGGAGATCCACACCCATCATTTCATGAACATATATTTCATCTGCCATGGAAAGCAAATAAGTGCTTCCGTTCCCCAGTCCAAATTTACTATAAACGATGATTTCTTTCCCGGCATCATGGAAACGCTGAAAGGCATCTCGCATTTCGGTCATTTTGCTGAAACCAGCCCGGACATTTCCCAGGTCAATAATCAGACCGTCAATATCGGGGTCCTCAGTGTATTCCTGCATTTCATCAATGAATTTTTTCAACTGTTTGCCATAGGTAACGGCACCACCGAGAAAGGGGATATTAAAATCGAAATTTATGGGAAAGTTGGGTTTCTTCATTGCTGGCTCTTCAATAAAGAGCCCCTCCAGCTTCATACGCAGATATGTTTTGCTTTCTTTTTTAAGCGCTTTGTCTCCAAATACAGAACGATAAGGATTGGCTGTTGTTCGAATAACCAGAGTTTGAGATGAAAAGCTGCTGGAATTGCCATGACTCTCAACACCCATATCAGGCATGAAAATACTTAAAGAAACACCATAGTTACTTTTGCCTAGCTCGGTAAAGCCATTTAATCGTACACCTTTAATCGGCTCGACAAATCCGGTGAGATAGCTTGATATGTCAGAACTACCCTCTGTAATGCCCATGTCAATTCCGGCACCAAAGCGACCCTCTCTATTTTGAAAAGCGACACCTGAGTTCAGCATGAGTGCATCATTGGAACCAGACCAGACGTTCTGAATATGTGCTCCCAATGCCAGCATGGGAAAAGGACGATGCATCCAACCCAGGTCATAGCGACCCTCTAGCCATGCTGAATTGTCAAAGCTATAGGTAAACCCCAGACTGTGTGATTGGGAAAGCTTAATTCCCTGACTAAAACTCCAGATGTTTGTGGCAGACCCAACATCCCACTGATAGCCAAATCCAGTGGTTTTTGTTTGACTGAAATAGGCGAAATCCTTTGTGAAATCTGATCCGTCAAAGTGAGTCATCAGCATGCTCTCAGTGTGGTCATTGAAACCCAGACCGGCTGGGTTATAGCGAATGGCCAGGGGATCATCCGTGGCTGCCACTGAAGGCTGAAGTACCTGGATTTGAGCCATTAGAAAACTCGCACTCAGCATGAATAGTGTTATCGTTCTGACCATAATAGTCGTCCTTTCGCTAATATTCTGTAGTCGATCTGTATCTTTGTTTCTCAAGTCGTTGTGATGTTACTGAATTATGCCTTGAAGGGTTCAAATGACACAAAGTCGGCGTGGTGAACAATAATTGATTCAACAGTTCTCATTCCCAGATCACCTTCTTTGGAGTGGGTAGCGATAATATGCTGAACCTCTGCTGGCAATTCAAACTGAAAAGCAATGGATGCACCACTGAAGGGGTGGCGTACAATTTTACCCATGGAGCTGGTACCCAGCTTACCGTCCTGCATCTCATACTCCAGTAGTTTACCAATATCAATCAGAATGGCGCCTGAAATCAAAATGTCCATATCGATTTTCATGGAATCACCAAAATTTTCCTGCATACGCTTGGCAATATCCACGGCGAGTTGGACACAGGTTCTTTTGTGATTCATAAAGGATACATTCACATCCTTTATCAATAGGCTAAAGGGGATGACCTCAAGATCTTCAGGGGAAAGCACGCTATTTTCAATGGCCCATACCCAGGCACTCAATGTTTTCTCCCTCAATTCATCATCTTTGATCCATTCGATTTCTGGCCAAATTTTTAGTACTTGTTCACGCATGTTTGAAAACTCCTCTTATTCTTCAATCTTAAATATCGTATCGATCACTGTTCCATCAACCCACTTCACCACCCCAATGGGTTCATCTGTTAGCTTAGGCTTCTGGGGTGTTCCACCGATGAGATCATCAATTTCCGCCTTGAGCTCCTGAATAGTTCGTATAGGCAAGCCACTATCCCTGGTTGCTTCAATTAAATCAGTACGCAATGGGTTGATTGCAATCCCACGCTCCGTGACAATCACATCAACCAACTCACCTGGCCCCACCAGAGTGGTGACTTCATCCACAATAACAGGAATTCTATCTCGAAAAGCTGGAATAGGTAAAATAGTACATTTACTGAATAGACAATTCTGCCAGCCTCCGATTCCATGGAGCATCTGTCCGTCGGAATGAGTCACTACATTGGCGTTAAAATTCACATCCACCTCAGTGGCGCCCAGAACAACGGCATCCAGCTGGGATGCAAAATTGCCCTTACCGTGCCAGTTATAACTGGTGAAAGGCGAGGTGTTCACATGTCCTTCATTTTCACGCATAGATCTCACACCCTCAAGGTCAAAGGTCTGACCATCAAGAATATAGTCCGTGAGTCCTTCTTCCAGCATTTCTACCAGATACTTGGTAGACCCCCCACGCACAAAGCGAGCCTTGACACCAGCCTCTATCATCATCTCTTTCAGATAGATGGCAAAGGCCAGGGCAGTCCCTCCAGCACCAGCCTGAAAACTAAAACCATCCCTCATGATTCCTGCAGCCTGGACGAATTTCGCAGTGAGCTCAGCAATGTAAAGACGATCTGGTGATTTGGTGAGTTGAGTGGTACCTGAGACAATCTTCTCCGGTTCACCAACCTTATCAAGAACGACAACATAATCAACATTCTGTCCCTGAATCTGCCAGGGATAGCATGGGAAAGGCACAAGGTTATCAGTTACTACAATCACTTTATCGGCATACATGGAGTCAGCCAGACCAAATCCGAGAAGTCCACAGGCTGAGGGTCCTCGATCACCCGTCGCATTTCCCATGGGATCGGCCGTTGGGGCTGCCAGTACGGCAATATCGATATGGACTTCACCATCTTGAACGGATTGCCAGCGTCCACCATGGGAGCGCAATACAGCCAGACCATCCATTTTTCCCTGAGATGCATACTTACCCAGAGGTCCATTCAGTGAGCCTTCAATGTGATGTATCAGACCACTATCCATGTGCTTTGTCATCGGGGCATGGCAGGGAAAAGCCGCACTGGGAAACCACATCAAACCCTTTGTGCCCATTTCCTCGACAGCATTAAAAACCTGGTTCATCACGAGATCACCATTTCGAAAATGATGATGTGAAGAAATTGTCATACCGTCTTTAAGGCCTGCTAATTCAAGGGCTTCTTTGATGGACCCCACCACCTTATTGCCATCACTGGGGTAATCGGTACAGGAAGCAATCGGTGGAGCAGCTTTATGACCATCAGGTTTATAACCATTCACACCCTGGAAAGGAACCTGGGGTTTGCCATTGACTTCTGTTGGCACCATCCGTCCAGCTGCATTTTTTACAAATTCATATTTCTTTTTCATGACTTTAAATCCTTAATACCATACCTGTGCAATCAGTTCATCAATAGGGTTGATTTACTGGCAATCGTTGTTGGAGCGCATCGTGATGAGTTCTTATCCAAGTTCTTTCCAGTTTTTTTCCAGCATACCTGTGTCAACGGCCATGCGGATAGTTCGTTCGGCGCGTTTGACCACTGGAGGATCTATCATCTTAGACCCTACAGCCACGACACCAAGACCTTGGGCTTCTGCTTCATCAGCAGCGATGATTATTCGCTTGGCTTTGGTGATCTCTGCCTCAGTTGGAGCAAACTCTTCATGGATTGGTTTGATCTGGCGAGGATGAATGCAACCCATGCCATCAAAACCCATGGATTTAGTTACCCGCACAGATTCTCTCAAAGCGGTCTCATTACTCACATCACTAAAGACGGTATCGATAGGTTGAATTCCTGCAGCCCGTGCAGCATTCACCAACATGGAACGAGCAAAAAAGGATTCCTTGCCTTCCAAAGTACGCTGTGTACCAATATCAGCGGTATAGTCTTCCAAACCCATGGCCAGGCCTACATTGTTTTTACTGGCAGTAGCTATATCATAGGCATTGAGCACACCCCGAGCACTTTCTAGAATGGGCATGTAGTAGATATTTTTCTTGAGCTTTTTTTCTTTAAGAATGGATTGAACCTTGGCCTCCATGGCGATGACCTGATCAGCTGTTTCTGCTTTGGGTAAAAGAATGGTGTGGACATGGTGGGGAATAATAGACTCCAGATCCTGCATACCCAACTCACCCTGGTTGATCCTGACCATGCGTTCGGCCCCAAAGAAGTCCAGTGTGCGAAGCGCGTTTCTCACAATGTGTCGGGCTGAGTCCTTCTCCCCTGGAGGAACTGAATCCTCGAGATCCAGAATAATACAATCCGGATTATGGATTCCGGCATTTAAAAATAATTTGGGCTGATTTCCAGGTAAATAGAGCCGACTCCGACGGAAACGACCGAATGAAGTTTCATATTGAGCATGCGTTTTGAAATCTGGTAGCACCTCAACATCAATTTCGGGATGGGCTCGTTTGACCACAGTTTCGATTTGAGCCATCATGACAAATGGTAATGCCCCAAAGTCCTTAATTTCTACAGAGCCGGTAGTGACCCCCAGGCTGGCGAAAGTAGTTTCTGCCAGATCACGGATGGTCTTTGAAAACAGGACATCAACCTTGCTTTCAATATTCATTTTAAGTGGGTCTGAACCTGGTTTGTAAAATACCTGGCAATCAGATTTAATACGTGTCCCCTGAGGACCTGCCTGAAAGTTCTTACTCATTGTCACTTCACCTTAAACAAAGGGTTCAAGTTCATATATTCATTTCTGTCATAAGACGATTCGACATAGAGAAATTGTCGAATTTGATGGCAAATATACTCGCCGAAATCAACCCCTTCAACCATTACCGGAAGGGTGTTAATAAATATTTTGAATTAAACAAACCATCAGCATAATACCATCTCACATTGAGATATGGTCATGCAAACTAGATGCCTATTTTGCCAGTATATCCAGAATTTTATTATTGGCTTTGGGGAGGGCATAATCCTTGAGTTCATCCATATAAACCCAGCGGTTTTCAGTGGCAGCAAATCTTTGGGCTTCACCACTAATCCAATCACAAAACCAGGCCGTAAGTGTGATCTTAAAGTGGGTGTAGGCATGGTTGATCGTACCTATCTCCCAGCCCAGATCTATATCAAGCCCCGTCTCTTCTTTGATTTCTCTCAAAAGAGCAGCTTCGCCTAGCTCCCCTTTTTCAATTTTGCCACCAGGGAACTCCCAGAGTCCTCCCAGCAAGCCATTTTCGGGGCGTCTTTGAATGAGGAGTTTTTGATCACGACGGATCAAACCGACAACGATATGATAATGAGGGATGCTTTTGCGTTGTGGCTTTACAGGATAGTCTTCCATGTCACCAGCCTGATTGGCCTCACAGGTTTGATTTATGGGGCAATTAGCACAGTCAGGGTTGCGTGGTGTACAGACAGCTCGCCCAAGATCCATTAAGCCCTGATTAAAGGCGGCTGGATATTTAAGGGGAATGAGCTTTGCAAGCTCCAGGCTAATATCTGATCTGGTTTTTGTCAGGGTGATGTTGGTCTTCAGTCGAGTCAGGCGGGCAAAAACCCTCAATACGTTGCCATCTATCAGGGGAATCGTCTCCCCAAATGCAAGACTGGCGATGGCGGCAGAGGTATAAGGACCTATACCCGGCACTTCGAGAAGTTCGGTTACGGTGACAGGCAGAGCGCCACCGAACTCATCCATAACAAATTTTGCCCCGCGATGGAGATTTCTAGCCCGGGAGTAATAGCCCAGACCTTCCCAGCTTTTTAAAACCTGATCCTGCTCTGCAGCAGCTAAGTGTGAAATTGTGGGGTAGTCACGCATCCAGTTATTGTAATAAGGCCAAACCGTTGTGACCTGGGTTTGTTGGAGCATGACCTCAGCCACCCAAATCGCATATGGATTTGAAACACCCCTACCAGGAACGGGTAAATGCGCCCGCTCTGCCTGGAACCATTTTATGAGTTTTTTGGAAAAGTTTTGTTGGTCTAACAACTGATAAGATCAGGAATCGTTTTGCTCAGCCAATGCTTTAATATGAGTATGATCCGAACCACAACAGGCCCCAATAAATTCGACACCCAGCTCTTTAACTTCTTCAGACCAGGAGACAAAAGCTGCAGGAGTAACCTTTTTGATCTTTCTCTTTCTTTTACTCTCGGGTTGCTCCAGCTCCACATTGGGATAGGCCAGCAAGGGTACAGAAACGACTTCACGCAACTCACTGAGTGCCATCTTGGAAACTTCTAGATTGGAACAGTTTACTCCAATAGCGGAGACACCCTTCTTTTCAAGAAATTTGGCTGTTGCAATGATATCATCACCATTATAGATGTTGCCTTCTCCGTTGAGAGCAAAGGAAACCCAGACCGGTTTTTCATAACGTAAGGCCAGCTCAGTTAAACCTTTAGCTTCCCGAGCGGAATTCATGGTCTCCAGTAGCATAATATCGGTTGAATGATGAGCCAGATTATCCAGTTGGGCGTCATGCCACGGTCGTGAAATAATATTTCCAGGAAATTCCTGGGGGGCCCAGCAATCTGCCAGGGGAGCAATTGAGGCGGCAATTTTTATATCTTTGCCTGATTCTTGAACCGTTTTCCAGGCCAGGCGAATTGCCAGAAGCGTTAATGCTCTTGCTCTGGTATGCGCATCAACTCCGGATAGTCCGGCCTGATGTAAAGCATATGGGGTGGTTCGAAAGGTATTGGTGGTAATAACCTGAGCTCCCGCCTCAATATTCTCTTTATGTATCTGAGTGATATCTTCGGGATTAGATTGTAGAACTGTGGCTGACCAGAGGGGTGCGGTTAGCTTGTGACCCATCTCTTCGAGGCGGGATCCCATAGCTGAATCAAGAATAATAGCGCTCATGAAGGGTCGCTTACTCCACCAGGGACTGGCTTAGTTGGATGACATTACCATCTGGATCAGTAAACGAGGCGAGGCGTGTAAGACCTGGTATTTCTTCCTTATCAAATAATTTGATACCTTTTCCCCTCAGAAAGAGTTCAGATTTTTCAAGATTTTCAACATCAATGACCAGGGCCCCGATAGGATTCGCGTTTGTGGCCTTGACGCCATGGATGGCAATCTTGGCTCCTGGACTAATTTGAAATTCAGCCCAGCTGGACTCCTGGTCTTCAAGAACCAGTTCAAACTCCAGATCATCTTTATAAAAGGCCTTTGCTCGCTCAAAATCAACGACAGGGAACCAGACTAGATCAAACCGTTTATACCAACTCATTTTCATCCCTCACACAATGGTTAAAAGTTCTTCGAGTTCACCGAAGCTGTCAACAACAAAATTCGCTTCTTTTAAGGAATCCCTGCTACTACTTGTGGTAATTGCAATAGTTTGACAACCTGCAGTAGTTGCAGCTCTCAGGCCAGGCGGAGAATCCTCAATAACTAGAGCCTGGGCAGGGTCCACTCCACATTGACCACATGCTTTCAGATAGGAATCCGGAGCCGGTTTGGTGTTTTCAACGTCACTTGAGGTCACAATGAAGTCAAAATCCGTCGATATGTTTGAATTTTTAAAAATCTCGTCAACGAGTGCTCTGGGGGTGGCGGTTACTAAGGCTACATGGTCCACCTGCTTGCGGATTTTAGCGTAAAACTGCTGAAATCCAGGCGTGTAATGAACCGAAGATGAAAATTCAGCCCAAAGTAGCTTTTTACCCTTTTTCTGCAAAGATGCTATCTCTACATCTAATTCAAATTCTGCTAAAAATTTTTCATAAAAAAGTGCTTCGGAAATACCACGGTTGTCTTCATAAAAGGGGGCTGGAATCTGCACGCCATACATTTCACCAAGTTTTTTGGTGGCTCGATCGTATACCTCTTCACTTTGCACAACGACTCCGTCAAAATCGAAGAGTATTGCTTTTAAACGACCAAGATCAGGATGGTTAATCAATTGATTTAAATGCATTCTTTATGAATTGAAAAAATTTAATCAACCACCATCAACGGTTGCCCAGCCAGGATTTTTTGGGGTTGGGGGCAGGTTGGCGATTTCATTGAAATAGTGATTGCCAATATGTTTTACGATATCTTTTATGGAAAGACAGGCCTGGGGTTTATCATTCTCATCCACAATCGGTACATGACGGTAACCACCCACAACCATATAATTCAAGGCAAAGGCCAGGGGTGCATCAGCCATCAGGGTGTCTGGATCGCCGGTCATGTAGTCCTCCACATCAATATCCTCGTGGGACAAGTTTTTACCAACAATTCGACGAATAATATCCCGCTCCGTAAAAATGCCTTTAAGCTTTTTATCTTCGGTAATCAGGAGACAACCAATTCGTTCATCCTTCATCAGTTGTAGACAGGCTGCTATACTGGTATCTCCAGATATGCAGATTGATTTTCTTAGCTCCAAACTGCTAACTGGATCCTGGAGACGAATGATTTGCTTTGGTCCTTTTTTGGTGGAAGACCCGCCTTCATTCATCACTTTCATTTCATCATCTATATGTTCATCATAATCGATCATATTAACCTCCCTAATCAATCTTAAATATAGAATATATTCCGGAAAGTTCAGCTAGTTCTAATCAAAGTGGGCAAATAATAATTCATCTAATTGAAGGATTGTCAACAGCTACCTGCAACCCCAACAAGATCCATAATAAAAATTGAAGATATCAGGGAGATTGTGATGGGTTCGAGGGCAATAAAAAAGGCCATCCCGACGGGATGGCCTTTTTATCAAAACATGTGGCTTAATTATCTCAGAGAGATGCCAAACCCTGCTGTGACAACACTGTTGGTTGGTGTTTGGCTCACATGAACATTAAAGTAAGTGAACGGGATCAATTTCAGGTGTAAACCTGCACCAATTCTCATGCCTGGATCTGTCTCCATATCAAACTGGATACGATCATTTTCCATACCGAAGGATGGATCCACATCATAACCAATACTCAATGAGCTCATCTCGTAAGCCGCATCAGCATAAACACCTACGCCAAAAATCAGGAGATCCATGGATTTTCCTACCTGGAGACCAAATGACATATTCGAAGATTCAATAATATTTCCAATACTCATCTGTGAGTAAAAAGCACCTGCTGTAATATCTACAGGGAAAAGTGGAATTGGAATAAACTGATCAATATTCAAACGTAGACCACCACCATACATGCTAATAGTACCAATATCCTCATCTTCAATATCTGGCATACCGCGGACGATCAACTCAATTCCCATGGGGAGACCCAGGGCTAGCTGTGGCATAACCAGTGGAAGTGCTGGCAGATTAATTCCTGGAGGAAGTGGTAAATCCAGGTCCATTTCACCAACCGCAGTGGCTAGGTCTGCGTCAGCAATAGCTTGATCAACCATACCAGGGATCAGTGCAGCATTAACACCTTGACTTGTGAGCAGAGCAGTCATCTCTGTTCTCAGGTGATCTTCAAAGAGACCCGTAAGATGGAGTTGGTTGGTAACCAGAGTTCCCCCACTATCAGGACCAAAAAAGGTTGGGGTGCGTGTTTCAGTTTCATAATAAATGTCACCAAAGGAGAGCAAAAGTGGATTCACATCGGCACCGATGATATCATCCAGATCGAATTCCATATCGCTTTCATTCAGGGCAAAGTTAAAAAACTCACTCTCTTCTGGAACTGCGGCAACCATAGCCTTTAGGCTAATATCAAAACCAAGCATCTTGTGAACACGAGATCTGTGATACCATGCTGAATTCATTCCTGAGCCAAAAGCATCCCCTAGGGGCTGAAGATACATCTCAGCATTGTCGCTGAGCATGTTGCCCAGATTCTCTTCCAGCGATTGGCCAAAAGCACCGACAGCTAGTGAGAGAGCTAAAATTGAAACTAGTACCTTTTTAATCATAAATTCCTCCTTAAGAATATTATTGTAATTATATATCGTTTAATATATGGATCAGTTTAACCGAGTTCAAAGCTTGATTCCCCACCTTGTGAGCCATGTCAAGTGCTAAAAAAGTAAGCCACGACTTAACAATTGCCAGTATTAATTATTGTGATTTAATCTCAGAAATGCTGTGTAGTTGGAAATTTAATAAGGATTTCAGCGTTAAGTTTTCAAGTCCCATTGGCGTCTCAACTCGTAGAGCATGATTCCAAATGCCACAGCAACATTCATGGAGCTTTTCATGCCATTTTGAGGAAGCTCTACTGCAAAATCACATTCCTTGACGATCTCGTCTTGAACACCCACGCCCTCATTCCCCACCACAAAGACCAGGGGAAAGTCATACTCAACATTCGTATAGGATTGGCTCCGTGTGGTATGCTCCAGCGCGATGGCAGTGTAGCCCCTCTGTTTTAAGGCACGAATGGCATCAACGGGGTCAGGAATGGTTCTCCAGGGCACCGAATACTCAGCTCCCAAAGCGGTTTTGGCTATTTCCTTCCGAGGGGGTGAAGCGGTATAGCCACTAACAATAATTTCTTCCAGCCAGGCTCCGTCGGCTGTCCGAAACATAGAACCCACATTAAACATGCTGCGGATGTTGTCAAGGATGACCACCACGGGCATTCTGGGGCGTCGCTCTAATTCATCGTAGTCAGGGTTATTATCCCTGAATACATCGTGGGGGATTGTTCTCAGGGGTTCCTCATAAATGAGAGGCTCCTTGGGTTTTTTAGTCACGATATCTGGTATTCCTTGATCAGAACTTTTCTCAGCGAGAAACCAGCATAGCCTGCCACCAGAGCTACCAGAAAGCCAACCAGACCCGTAGCCAGGGCCAGCACAAAACCCGATCCGATACCCATGACTTCAGCAATACGCGTCACAATGATTTCCCCACCATTCTTCCATTGGTATATCGCCATTCCGAACCAGAGCAGGAAAACGCCCAGTCCAGTACCTGCAGAGGCTTTTAAGGCTGAATCTTTTTCAAAGAATCCCAATACCAGGGGCACCAGAATAATCCACCACCAGGAATAGAAGATGAGTTGTAGAATAAATACAATTACAAGAGGTACTAAAATGTTGATCATTGATAATTCCTTAAGCGAGTCAATGAGAGTTTTGAATTGAGGTCTATATCAGTGGAATCCAGAAAATGGATGTCATAATATTTACCGGTGACCCAGTTATTTACCGCATTGTCATAATAAGGCGAACCAGGATTTCCAGACTGTCCTCCAGGAAAAATGCCCTTGGCTGTGGGGCGATCACCCAATTCTACCAGCATGCGCCAGGAAGGTCCATGGTTTTTCTTCGTGGCATTAACAATTCCCTGGCCACCACCTGTGTAAAGCCCAGTTCGTCCCAGGCCTTTTACAGAAAGTAAGTGATTGATATCCGTTCCTCTGGCTCGACCCAGTTCCCAGGCTTCGCCATAAGGTCCCAACTCATCTGTTAGTTCCATGATGGTTTGTTTAAAGGCGCGATTGATGATCTCGGCTCGACCTTCTTGCTCGGGTGTATTGATATCATCATAATAAACCAGCCTTGACTTTTTCAAGAGGAGTCTGGCTGTTACGGATCTGGTGGGAATTTTTCTAATCTCACCAAAAATATTTAATTCATCATTCCAGATCGCTTTTTCTAAACGTACCCACCATTGTTTATAGACCCAGGCTGCTTTTTCATGGGGGTCTGAGACATAATTCCAGCTATGGAGATCATTTAAAATGACATCCATATCACCAGAAAGTGTCTCTAAATCAATCTGTTTGAGTAGAAATGGCAGCATGAGCTCGGCCTGCTTATTAAAATTATCCATATGCAGATCCTGCATATCTCCAAATTTTATTTTGGTCAAATCCCCCAGGCGATCATTGATACGTGAACCCCGCTCATAGTCATCGTAATCCCAACCCATGTAGTAAGGATATTTTTTACCAACCGGATTCTGGTTAGCAGAGCTGACATAGCCGCTCCAGGGATTAGAAATCGCCGGGAGTTGCTCGTAAGGAATCCAATCCTGCCATTCACCAAGGGTGTCTCGACCCGCCCGGACAAATTTGCCCTGATCCCGACCGCGTAGCGGATATTTACCATTATGCCTGATTGCAATATCCCCATCCCTGGCAATCATGGCGAAATTTTGTCCCGGTGATTCAAAGGCTTCGATGGCAGCGTAAAAGGTCTCCCGATCTGTGGCCAGATTCATATTCCGGACGGCCATCATTTCATTGGAAGGATCATGAGCAGACCAGCGCATAGCCAAGCCGGTGGGATGTCCATTTTCCAGCGTGTTTTCACCAAAATAAACCAATGGTCCAAAGCGAGTGATAGCAAAGCTATCCAGGACCGTATCGCCACCACGGATAAAAATTTCCTCAACCCGCAGGTCTGATTTTATCCATTCATCCATGTAAAGATATTCAGTATATGAATCGTCCTTGAATTCGATTTCAAACCAGTCCATGACATCACTGCCTGCATTGGTCACACCCCAGGCGACATCTTTATTAAACCCTACAATTACCGCGGGGGCACCAGGCATTGAAACGCCATAAACATTCATATCAGGCGCCTTCAACTGGACTTCGTACCAGATTGATGGCAGCTTTAACCCAAGATGGGGGTCATTTGCCAGCATGGGATATCCCGAGGCTGTTTTATCACCTGAAACTGCCCAATTATTACTCCCATTATCCTCGTCTGGTTCACCCTTTCGAAGATCCTGGACAAACTGTGGTACAAATGCAGGTGGGATAGAATCCGGTTCCATGGCTTCGAAGCGCCAGGGTTTAGCTGCGGGAATCACAGGCTCAGTGCGTGGCGTGTTTTCTGGATAAAATGTGTTGACGAAGTCCTCACCCAAAGTCGCCTGAATAATACTCATATCCATTTCTGAGTTACGTCCGGTTAAATCCCAGGCCATAAACTTCAGGAGGAGGGCTGTCTTCAGTGTCGACCAGACCTCCGGTTCATAGTTTAGCAGCTTATATTCCAGGGGCAGGGTTGCCGGTGTGAGAGACTCGATCCAGGTATTGACGCCATTAGCATAGGCCTGTATAATGAGATGGGTTTCAGGATCTTCACCCATACGCTGAATAGTAGTTTCAGCTGCCATTAACAAACCGCGGCGGCGTTGCATTCTGTCAAATTCCAGGGCTTTTTCGCCAATGATTTCTGAAACGCGTCCTGCTGCCACATGGGTTTGAAACTCCATTTGCCAGAGACGATGCCGAGCAGTTAAAAAACCTTGAGCAAAATAAACATCATAGGTGTTTTCTGCGAAAATGTGGGGGACATGACGCTCATCCCAAACAACCTTTACTTCATCTCGCAGTCCTTTCACATCAAGCACTTCATCAATCTGGTCCAGCTTCTCACCGTTTTGCCAGAAGCCCGCGAAGGGGTTTAAAAATTTTCCCAGAGGAGGTATACTTCCCTGGCTATCGTTTAGTAGATTGAAAAGAATCAGCAGGACGGCAAAGGCCAGGATTGTTTTAAAAAGTCTCATAACAAATACTCCAATTCTGGAAAGCGTTGACTCAATTCTTTGCCAAAGCGGGGAAAATCCACATAGTGAATGATATTGATGCCCTGGTCATGTGCAGCTTGAACATTTACTTCTAAATCATCAATAAACAGGATTTCTTCTGGTCGAAACCCACTCTTTTTGATGGCTGTTTCATAGATCAGTGGTTCTGGCTTCATACTACCCACCATAAAACTATAGGTGCCCCCCTCAACCCATTTCATAAAGGGGAAATCTTGCATGAGCAGGTCATAGTGAAAATCGTTGGTGTTACTCAATAGCCAGACCGGGAAATCTTTTGTCGCTCGCCGGAGAAAAGCCACACTCTCATTATAGGGGAAGAGGACATCCAGCCAATAGCCCTTGAAAGTCTCCATATCCATGGTCCTACTACTGCCATAATTGATGAGGAGCTGCTCATAAAACTGATTTGAACTCAAATGCCCTTTTTCATATTCATTAAGCAAATCCCTGGTCATCCCGCAGCGAATTTTTTCAGGACTTACCTCTAATTTCTTAGACAGCTTTTGAATGGACTCGCTGGAATCAACCTTTACCAGAACACCACCGATATCAAAGAAGATAGTTTTTATTTTTGGGTTGCGATTCATGATCTGGCTTGCAGTTCTAGAGGGTTTCTCGGGAAGCAGTGCGCTGCCCTTTAAAAAGAAGCAGGACCAGCAAACGAGGAATTAGAGAGAGGTAGAGCAGCACGCCTACAATGAAGTTGAAGGGCTGTTGATACATCCGGGTGAAATGTTTCTCGAAATATCTAAAAAATGAAACATGGGAGCTTATGGTCATCTTCATCTTTACCTGTTTGACGCTAACCCCACCCAGGTGTTGAATGGCATATTCTGGTAAATACCAGATGGTATAACCTGCATCCTTGATGCGCTTACACAGATCTACATCATTAAAGAACATGGGGAAATTATCGTCAAAGCCCCCTAAGGATCTTAAAAGATCACCGCGGACCAACAAAGCAGCACCCGCAGGTTGATCTACCTCTTGACGAGTTTTATGATCGAAATCACCCATCTTCCAGCCATTGAGTCGACGATTCTCAGGAAAAAGAACTGACAGTCCAAACACATTATAGATGACATCCATATGGTTTGGGAAACGTCGGCAGGTTTTCTGTATGCGCCCATCGGGAAACTGTAGTTGGGGCGCAACCACACCCATTTTTGCATCCTTCTCAAGCTCAACCAGCAGGTTTTTCAGAATGTCTGCCTGGAGAATAGTGTCCGGATTCAGAATGAGGATATGCTGACCTCCGGCCATTTCAAGAGCCTGGTTATTCCCAACGGCAAAGCCGCGGTTTGTCCTGTTTAATTCAACTTTGAGTATGGGGTTCTGAGTCGAAAGCTCGTCTAGAATTGAAACAGTATCATCAGTAGATTGATTATCTACGACAATAACTTCTCCATCAAGTAACTGAAGCTCCTTAATAACACTTTCCAGACAGACTCTAATTGTCGAGCTGGAGTTGTAGGTGACGATGAGGATTGATATTTGAATCGGGAATTCCATATCCGCGAGGGTTTTCCCCGGTTGAGATGCAGGCATAATTTATTGCAGTTGACTTATTTGCTGTCGTTACGGGCCATGAGTTCTCGAATGTCTTTTTCCTCTTGGTCGATACGCTCTGTATCACTGGATTTCTCACGGAGAAACAACAAGACTTCCAATGCATTTTCATACATCCCTTGATCCTTAAAAATCTGCATTAGAGTAAAGGTTGCCATGGAGCGATTTATGTTGTGTTTAATCGCTGGTTTTTTAGGCGGCAGAGGCACTTCCCTGGGAGGCGAGGGAGCGGGAGTCTCCTGTACAGGGGGTTCCTCGAATTCTGTCATAGTTTCCGCCTGCTTCAGAACCTCTTCCAGAGGAGGTGTCGTGTCAGGAATTTCGTATTCTGGAACGGGTGGCTCGGCCTTTATCTCAATTTCTGGCTCAACAAATTCCTGTGCTGGCATAGCCTGAGGGGCTGGTTCAGGAGTTGGTTGAGGAACAGGCTCAGGAACAGGCTCAGGTGCAGGCTGAGGGGGTGGTTGAGGAGTCTGTTGAGGCGGGGCCTGTTGTACCGGTTCAGGTGGGGTATATTCCATCTCGGGAGGTACTGAATCAGGTAATGCCAATGGGTTTTCCTCTTCCTCATCAAGAGGCATCACTTCCACGAGTGCGGAGCGTTCCAGGCCAACTGCGAGCTCTTCCAGAAACTTATACTCGCCCGGTTGTACAATATAATTACGGGAATTAGGAAATTTTTTGTAGAATTGGATGGCATCAGGATGGCCTGGTAAAGCTTTATTGAGCAAATAAATCAAAAAGGCGACTTGCTGGGGTTCCATGGTGTCGCCCAAATTTTTAATCACTTCAATAATCACACCTGGGAAGGGTTCTTTGGTCAAAATGCATTCAATCATCTGCTTCATGGAATTTGTGACTTCACCTTTCGCCAGATAAATCTCGCCCATGAGTTTATGTAAAACGCCCCGGCTCTCTACATTCTGGATTCCAAGCAGACAAATACTTAAGGCACGATTCAGCTCTCCGGCTTCCATGTTCTGTCTCGCATACCAGGCGAATAGGGTCGACTGGGGATTCGTAAGCAAGTACGCTTCAAGGCTTTCCTGCTTTTTTAATAACTCGTCACGATTTCTGTTGTCCACTTGAAACCCCTCTCCCTGATTTATAGCGGGATATTTCCGTGTTTTTTTTGTGGGTTTGAATCAACTTTATTTTCAAGCATTTCAAAAGCCTTGATCACTTTTAAACGTGTCTGATTAGGTTCTATGACCTCATCCACATAGCCGCGTTCAGCTGCAGAATATGGATTTGCAAATCGCTCAGAAAATTCATTTGTGAGACGCTCCAGAACTTCCTCTGGATCATCTGCTCTGGCAATTTCTTTCCTGAAAATGATTTCAGTCGCCCCTTTGGCACCCATGACGGCAATCTCTGCACATGGCCAGGCAAAATTGATGTCTCCGCGAATATGCTTGGAGTTCATCACGTCATAAGCTCCACCATAGGCTTTACGTGTAATGACGGTGACCCTGGGTACCGTTGCTTCAGCAAAAGCAAAGAGAAGTTTCGCTCCATGACGGATAATACCTCCCCACTCCTGATCAGTTCCTGGGAGAAATCCCGGGACATCCTCAAAAGTGAGCAAGGGAATGTTAAAGGCATCACAGAAGCGCACAAATCGAGCCCCTTTGACGGCAGAATCAATATCCAGGACTCCAGCAAGATGTGCAGGTTGATTGGCAATCACGCCAACTGATTTTCCATTCAAACGCACAAAGCCAACTACCATATTCATGGCAAATTCATCATGAACCTCGTAGAACTCGCCATTGTCAACAATACTGTGAATGACATCTTTCATGTCATAGGGTTTGTTGGGATTCTCAGGGACAATTGTATCCAGCCCATCATCAGCCCGATCAATAGGATCGTCACATGGAATGGCTGGTGGATCTTCAAGATTATTCTGAGGAATAAAGCTTAATAATCTCTTTATACCTTCTATAACTTCAATTTCATTGTTACAGGTGAAGTGGCTGACACCACTCTTGGAACCATGGGCCGTTGCTCCACCCAGGTCTTCTTTGGTGACTTCTTCGTGTGTGACTGTCTTCACTACTTCAGGACCCGTGACAAACATGTAGCTCGTTCCCTTGGTCATGAAGATAAAATCTGTGATTGCAGGAGAGTAGACTGCACCACCTGCGCAGGGTCCCAGGATAGCTGATATCTGAGGAACCACACCGCTCATGAGTGTATTTCTCAAGAAAATGTCCGCATAGCCAGCCAGGCTAACTACGCCCTCCTGAATTCGTGCGCCCCCACTGTCATTCAAACCGATAACTGGTGCGCCAACCTTGGCAGCCAGATCCATAACTTTGACTATTTTCTCGGCGTATGCTTCAGAGAGTGAGCCCCCCATAACAGTAAAATCTTGACTGAAGACAAAGACCGTTCGACCATCGATAGTTCCATGACCAGTTACTACACCATCCCCCAGGAATTTTTGTTTATCAAGACCGAAATTGGTGGAGCGGTGAGTTACCAGCATACCCATTTCTTCGAATGAGCCTGGATCCAGGAGAAGATCGAGCCTTTCCCGAGCGGATAGTTTTTGTTTAGCATGCTGGGCATCAAGACGGTCCTGCCCACCACCAAGCAGCGCTTCTGCTTTTAGCTTGGTTAGTTGTTTCAGGCGATCGCGACGATTCATTTACGATTTTCCTGAACCCAATTGGTGATATAGTCATTGATTTCCACCAGACTGGCACCTGGACCAAATAGGCGACCCACACCGAGCTTATGCAATTCATCCATATCAGAATCTGGTATAATGCCACCACCAGTTAGCAAGACATCCGTTAAACCTTCGACTTTCATCAATTCTATAACCCGTGGAAAGATAGTCATATGCGCACCCGAGAGAATGCTCAAGGCCACAATGTCAGCGTCTTCCTGAACTGCAGCAGCGACAATCATTTCGGGGGTTTGTCTCAGACCGAGATAGATGACCTCCATGCCGGCGTCTCTAAATGAATTCGCCAGGACTTTTGCCCCACGGTCATGGCCATCCAAACCAGGTTTTGCCAGAATGACTCTTATTTTCCGTTCCATAGATTTATTCCTTCGTATAAGCTCAAACGCGATAATGTGAGTAACGTTTAATCTAATCTGAAAGAGTGGTGACAAAACACGGTTTTTGCCCCTTTTACCAACATCAGATTGATAGCTGACATACTTCCAGAGAGAAGTGACTATCCCAGGATGTTCTCGATCTCACTTTGTTCAGCTGGATCAAAACTCAAATTCTCAAGTGCACTTACTGCATCCTCAATTTGTGAAACTTTTGAAGCCCCGATTAAAGCAGAGGTAACCTCTTCCTTACGCAAAACCCAGGCAATAGCTAGCTGAGCAACATTCTGGCCTCGATTATCGGCAATTTTTTTCAAGGCTCGCACCCGATTGAGCTGTTCATCTTTGATAAACTCTGGCTTGAGATAACGGCCATCTCGAACTGCTCTTGAATCTTCAGGAAAACCTGCGAGATAGCGGTCGGTCAAAACGCCCTGAGCCAGAGGAGAGAAAACGATTGATCCCATTCCATTCTTTTTAAGCTCGTCAAAAAGACCTTTTTCCGGCTGACGATGGAACATGTTGTATTTGGGCTGATGTATGAGACAGGGGGTTCCCAGCTCTCTTAAAATTTTAGCTGCTTGTCTGGTTTGCTCAGGATTATAGGAGGATATTCCAACATACAGGGCTTTACCGCTACGCACGATCTGGTCCAGGGCTCCCATTGTTTCTTCAAGCGGTGTACTGGTATCAGGACGATGGTGATAGAAAATATCTACATAATCAAGACCCATACGTTGAAGACTTTGATCAATACTGGCAATTAAATATTTACGACTACCGTGATCTCCATAGGGACCCGGCCACATATCCCATCCAGCTTTAGTCGAGATAAGTAGTTCATCACGATATGAGGTGAAATTTTCTTTAAACAATTTGCCAAATGTCGTCTCAGCAGCACCATAGGGTGGGCCATAATTGTTGGCGAGGTCAAAATGGGTAATTCCCAGATCGAAGGCCTTTCTAAGCATGGACCGGGCTGTGGCATAGTCATCCGGTTCCCCAAAATTATGCCAGAGTCCCAGGGATATTTTAGGCAGAAGAATACCACTTACCCCACAGCGTTTGTAGCTCATTGATTCGTATCTGGAATCGGCTGCCCAACTCATTGTTTGCTTCTCCTGTTATCTTTCGTCCTATAAAGAAGCCTGCGCCAAGTCTATCCACTCAGCTACGTGGTAATCTTTATAAAACAGAATGTGAATACTAGCGATCAATAGTTTATACAAAAAACCCCATGCAGCAACATGGGGTTTTAAAAAATCAAGCCTGGAATAATTACCAGTCGAGGGGCTTTCCGTCCTTGAAGAATCCACCGGTAGGTCCATCTGGTGGAAGCTTGGCAGCCCAGAGAATGCCTTCGATCCCCTCTTCGATAGAGCGCTCTGCATTGGGACCACCCATGTCAGTTCTCACCCAACCAGGATCAACAGAGTTGACCTTTATCCGAGTGTCTTCCAGCTCTTTCGCCAGAATGGCAGTCAGCGCATTCAGTGCTGCTTTGGACATGCGATAGGCTGGCCAACCAGCTTCAATGTGATTCAAAGAACCCATCCCACTGGAGACATTTACGATACGTGGTTGGCGTGCCTTTTTTAACAGGTCATAAAAAGCCTGAACCAAACGTAAGGCGCCTACCGTGTTTACAGAATAAGCTTCTTCAACGAGTTCTGGATTAATCGTGAAGCAAGTTACCTGACTATCCAGGCCACCGGGTTCAATGATTACACCAGCATTATTAATGAGGAGATCCAGGTGGTCATACTGCGATTGAACATATGAGGAAAGTGCAGTAATATGACGTGCTTTGCTCACATCTGCCTCAAAACCTTCAATATTCAGACCGGCTTCTTGTAGTTTGGCAGAGGCATTATCGATTTCGATCTTATTGCGTCCTACCATAAAAACTTTATAATCATCTTCGGCTAGAGCTTTAGTCAAGGCATGACCTAAACCCCTGTTTGCGCCGGTTACGATGGCTACTTTTCTATACATATCTCGAGACTTCTCCTCGTTTATTCTTCAAAAATCAGCAAAAAGTTTTTCCATGCTGTTTCGCGCTTTCTATAACAGAAAGAACGGACTTACACAAGTATTTTACGTGTTTTTTATCATTGTTATAAAATTGGTCAAATTGGTCATGGCCTGTTTGCGAATGTTTACCTTTACCACAGAATTCCATCCCATGAAGAAACCGAGTGGACCTAAGGCCATCCGGCTCCATTTCCAGAAGTCAAAATGGTCGGTATGTTTTAATATTTTCCCATCCTTAAAAATGAATTCAGCATGGATTTTATTGAAAACCTTTCGTTTCGTTTTACCAAATGTGTATTTCGCTGACCAATCAACCTGACCCCTATCCCCATCTGCCTGAATATTCTCAAAGGCTATCTCAAGTGATGAAGACTGAAGACACAGCATGGTCCACATCGCCCCGATCTCTGCCCCCTGGAGGTTTTGAAATACTGGATCATCAAAGGCAGCCTCGGAATGATAGCTATCGGTCATTGCCTGACTATCCTTTTCAGAAAAAGCCTTATAAAACTGTTCTATCAGTAATTCGTTTGAATGTGTCATTATCCTGACCTTGTGTTGTTAGGTTCAGCGTGGACTCAAATAAATCTAAATGAGTGTCATTCGCCACAAAAAAGTGACTCGATTCTGCCGAAGCATGCTTCACCGGAAAGCGGGGCCAATCAAGATGATTATGGCATTTACTTGGAGGGTTTTTTGAGACCTTTCCGGACACAGGTCAAGAGAGGGAGCTCAATATACTGGTATGCTAAAAGCGCACTGAGAACACACAGGGCAAGCATTCCCATAATAAAAACGAAATTAGAGAGAATCTCATTCAATCCCATTGCCTGATACAATTTTCCTGACGCGGAAATAATCAGTATGTGTGACAGATAAAGCGTGTAGGAAGCATCACCTACTTTGATAAACAGGTCGGGATATGCTATTTCATATTTCATATCTAAACTGACGATGCCAAGTACTAGCAGAAATGCAGGTATGCCAAAGTTCACCAGGCGTTCTAAGTGAATCCCCACGGGAATAATCTGGGTGAGTTCAGCTCCTATCTGGTAGAAGGTGAAAATCAAAACCGCAACTGGAATGGTCAGCCAGGCGCCTGGTATTTGCCTTGACATCAACACACGTCCCAGAAAAACGCCTGCAGAGAATTCGAGCAGAAGTGGATGGGTTAGTCGCTCCAGGAGAAGCGATTCAGGTTGGTATATCACCCCTAAAAGCACAAGTACAGTAAAAGCACTTATTAACAGTGGTGCTAAATATTTACGAGAAACCCACAGAAAGAGCGTAAATACCAGATAAAAAAAGACTTCAAACTCCAGTGTCCAGGCCACTGAAACAACAGGAGGGCCTGAAGATGGAAACAGTAGGAATGAACTGAGAAAGTCAGGTGTGCCTGAGAGGGAGCTATTCACCCAACCGGGTCGGATCAGCCATACCAGAACGACAATTAGAAAATAAATCCAGTAGTTGGGATAAATGCGAGAAAGCCTGTTTTTAAGAAACAAGACAGGACTGATCATTTTATTATTAATAACCAGCATCATAACGAATCCGCTGATAACAAAAAAGATATCTACACCAGCGGCACCAACTCGAAAGCCTTCCAGATATTGCCATCCGCTAGATCCATATCTCGCTTCAGCAACCCCTAGATGGAGAAATACAATCATCAGTGCTGCCAGCCCTCGCAGCAACTGAAGACCTGGGCTATAAGAAAAGCCCTTGGTATCGATTGGTTTAACTTTCAGCATGAAGACCCTAGATTTAGAAAACAAAGCTTTGCTAAAATAAAAAGCGCCGGAACTCACGTTGAGACCGGCGCTTTAATTGATTTCTTAGATAAGAATCAAACAGGAGTAACGTTATCTGCCTGTGGACCTTTTTCGCCCTGAGTAACGTTAAAAGTGACGCTCTGTCCTTCTTTCAAAGAACGACGTCCCTCTGAGCTAATTGCACGGTAGTGAACGAACACATCCGGACCATCTTCCTGCTGAATAAAT